>DAIUCB010000131.1:0-8055 GCA_036846385.1 Bacillota bacterium
AAGCTGCCGCAAGGTTTTTGTTCAGCGAGAAAACCCTTATACACAATAAGACCTTTGAGGGAGTTTTCAAAGATGTTTATGACAATATTGCAGATGTCGGAGTGGTTCCCATTGAAAATTCAACGGCAGGATATGTAAATGAAATTTATGATCTGCTGCTTAAATATGATTTATATGTTAACTATAATTATATAAAAAAAATTGAGCATTGCATTGCAGGAACTCCTGATTCAAATTATGAGGATATTAAAGAGGTATATTCTCATCCTCAAGCCATAATGCAGTGCAGAGAGTATATTGACAAGCATGGTTTCAGAGCCGTTAATGATGCAAATACAGCAGTCGCAGCACAAAGAATAATGCAGCTTAATAACAAGAGCATTGCTTGTATATGCTCACCGGAAGCAGCAAATCATTACGGATTAAAAATATATGAAAAACAAATTAACCATAAGGAAAATTATACTCGTTTCGGAGCTATTTCAAAGTATCTGTTATCTGAAAAGTGTCATAATAGAATTAGTATAGTATTTAAAATTCCCAATAATGCAGGTGCTCTGAACAAGGTTCTTTCAATTTTTTCGAATCATAACGTCAATTTATCATCTATATATTCACGTCCTGACCTGAATAATCCTTGGAAGTACCTGTTTTATTTAGATTTCGAAGGAAATATACTGAAAGATGATATAATTGATATTTTAAATCAATTGAGAGAAGACCTTCCCTTTATAAAAGTACTGGGAAGCTTTGAAGCTTAAAAATAATAGTTTTAATTCCCCATAATTCAAAATAATATTTTCTGCCCCGGTAAAAATATATCATAATGTTACATAATTAATATATTGACATATGTAAATTTTGTGTTAAAATAATTTAAAGTATTAAATATACTATTATTTGGGAGAAATATTATAATGGAACTTATAAATAAAGTTTATGCGGGAAAATTATATAACTATTATTGGAGTAATTATTATTACTCTTATTGTTATATAAAAAAACTTCATAAATATATTTATAAAGGATTAAAAAATATCATTATAATATATAATTACGCTTAATAGAGTAATTATAGCTGTATAATATTTTCTCTGATTATAAGAAATTATAAAAGAGTCCTTTATGGACTCTTTTTTATATTTATAAACAATAAAAATAGGAGGTAGTAAAAATGATTTTAGTAATTAACAAGAACGCAAATGAAACAGAAATAAATTCCATCAAAGAAAAAATTAATCTGATGGGATGTCAGGTACATGAATCTATAGGCTTGAATTACCACATATTAGGAATAGTGGGAGACACAAGCGAAATTGAGCCAAGTCATTTTCAAACAAACAATGCAATAGATAAGGTTATATTTGTTCAAGAGCCTTACAAAAAATCAAACAGACAGTTTCATCCTGACAATTCAGAGATAATTGTCAATAATCAAGTAATCGGCGGTAAAAAGTTGGCAATAATTGCAGGTCCTTGCTCTGTAGAAAGCGAGGAGCAGATTTTATCTATAGCTGAATCTGTAAAATCAGCAGGAGCAGGATTCCTGAGGGGAGGAGCATTTAAGCCAAGAACATCTCCTTACAGCTTCCAAGGTCTAAAAAAACATGGTCTTGAGCTGTTAAAATATGCCAGGAAAAAAACAGGTCTTCCTATTGTAACTGAAATCATGTCAACAGAGTATCTGGATGATTTTATTGAGGATGTAGATTTGATTCAGGTTGGCGCAAGAAATATGCAGAATTTTGAGTTGTTAAGAGAGTTGGGAAAAACAAACAAGCCAATTCTATTAAAAAGAGGACTGTCTGCAACAATAGAGGAGCTGCTTATGTCAGCAGAATATATCATGGCAGGTGGCAATGAAAATGTAATATTGTGTGAAAGAGGAATAAGAACCTTTGAAAAATATACCAGAAATACATTAGATTTAAGCGCTATCCCTGCAATAAAAAAATTAAGTCACCTTCCGATAATAGTCGATCCAAGCCACGCTGCAGGCTTATGGTGGATGGTAGAACCATTGGCAAAGGCAGCAATAGCAGTCGGAGCAGATGGCTTAATAATTGAAGTACACAATGATCCCGAGAATGCGTTATGTGACGGAAACCAGTCAATTAAGCCTGCAAGATTTGAACAGCTTATGGAAAAATTAAAATTGATTGCTTCTATAGAGGAAAGAGAAATATAAATATCAAGAGGTGTTAATATTGAATGATGCAGACTTTTCAAATAATAATTTTACAATTGTAGGACTTGGTCTTATAGGTGGATCCTTTGCTAAGAGCATAAAAAATAAGCTGAAATACAAAAACCTGTGGGCTGTTGACATAAATAGAGATATATTAAATCAAGCAGTATCTGAGGGCGTCATAGACGAGGGATTCACAGACCCTAAATATCCATTGAAAAATTCTGATATCGTAATACTTTGTACATATCCGAATATTACAACAGATTTCTTAAAAATAAATATGCCATATTTTAAACAAAATTCAATTGTTACAGACACTACAGGCATTAAAAATAAAATAATAACGGAAATAAGAAGCTTCATCAGGAATGATATTAATTTTATCGGCGGTCATCCGATGTGCGGTAAAGAAAGCATAGGCTATGGTCATTCAAGCGACAGTATGTTTACAAACGGTCAATATATTTTGACACCTGAAAATAACACCTCTTTGGAAGCTGTAAATATACTTATTGAAATCATGAAAAATATCGGTTTTAAAACAGTTTCTTTGATGTCTCCTGAGAAACACGATGAAACCATTGCTTTTACAAGCCAATTACCTCATCTCATAGCATGCACATTAATGAACAGTAAAAATATCAAACAAAGCTTAAGCTGCATCGGAGGAAGCTTCAAGGATGCAACGAGAGTAGCTGATATCAATTCCGATTTATGGAGCGAACTGATTTTTGAAAATAAAAATAATATAATTATGCAGCTTGATTATTTTTTAAATGACATAAAAAATATATATGATATAATAAATAATAATGATATCGAAGGCTTAAAATCTATTTTTGTAAAAAGCAGTCTTCACAGAAGAGAGATGAACAAATGAAAGCTATTAATGTGAATTTGGGCGTAAATAAATATAATATTATTATAAAAAAACATATATTGGACAATTTAGGCAATGAAATAAGGGAAATATATTATGGCAGCAAAATTGCTCTGATTACTGATGAAAATGTTTTTAAACTATATGGAAATTCTGTTAAGGAAGCCTTGATAAAATATGATTACCGCCCGTCCTTTATTATCCTTGAGCCCGGCGAAAAAAGCAAATCAATTGAAATGTTGAAAAAAGTATATGAGGAGCTTGTAAATTACGAAATTACAAGAAGTGATTTAATAATTGCATTTGGCGGAGGAGTCGTAGGAGATTTAGCCGGATTCGCCGCAGCCACATTTTTGCGTGGTGTAAACTATGTTCAAGTACCTACCTCTTTGCTTGCTCAAATTGATTCAAGTATAGGAGGGAAGGTTGCAGTTAATCTGGAGCAGGGCAAGAATCTCGTCGGAAGCTTCTATCAGCCGAAAAAGGTTATAATAGATACCGATACATTAAATTCCTTACCCGAAAAATTTATTAAGGATGGTCTGGGAGAAGTAATAAAATATGCATGCATCAAGGATTCAAAGCTTTTTGACAAATTAAGCAATATTAAATCAAAGGAAGAGCTGTTTGAAAGTTTGGAATATATAATTTATACCTGCTGCAATATTAAAAAGAGCTTGGTTGAAATTGACGAAAGAGATAACGGAGTAAGAATGCTCTTAAATTTCGGACACACATTAGGCCATGCCATAGAAAACTATTATAATTATGAATTTTCTCACGGTGAAGCTGTTGCTCTCGGAATGTATTATATAACTAAAAAAAGCGAAGCTATAGGCTCCACCGAGCCGGGAACTTCAGAAAAAATTAAAAATCTGCTGATTAATTTTGAAATAAATTACAATCTGCCGGATTTAAATATGAAAGCTATACAAAAGTCAATACATTTGGATAAAAAAAATATTTCAGGAAAAATAAATTTAGTACTGCTCAGAAAAATCGGCGATGCCTTTATTGAAGGGATTCCGGTTGAAAAAATAAATGATTTTTTTATGGAGAATATATGAAAAGTATTTTAATAAAACCATCAAAGCTGACCGGAAAAATAACAGCTCCCCCGTCCAAAAGTCTGAGTCACCGGGCCGTAATATGTGCTTCGCTGTGTAATGACGGAGGAACCAGCATAATAGATAATGTAATATTGTCAGAAGATATTGAAGCAACAATAAACGGTATGAGACAGCTGGGAGCAAATATAAGGATAAGAGAAAAGGAAGATAAAAAATATTGCCTGTATATCACCGGAGGTGATAAAATAATCAGTTTAAATTCTGACAGCACAAATCCGGCTGCTAAAATAAATTGTATCGAGTCAGGCTCTACTCTAAGATTTCTGATTCCCATTGCTTTAGCTATGTCGAAAAAATGCACCTTTACAGGACAGGGAAAGCTTGTTGAAAGACCGTTGAATGTTTATTATAAGCTGTTTAAGGAACAAAATATTATATATGAAAATAATAACGGAGCTTTACCCCTTACTGTAAATGGCAGCCTGCAAGGGGGTATATATGAGATTTCAGGAAGTGTAAGCTCTCAATTTATGTCAGGCTTGTTTTTTGCCCTGCCATTGGTAAGTGAAGATTCTAAAATAATAGTATCCGATAAGCTGGAATCTGTTGGTTACATTGATTTAACTCTTGACATATTAAAAAAATTCAATATAGAAATAATAAATAATGACTATAAGGAATTTATTATACCGGGAAATTCTCAATACAAATCAACAAACTACACTGTCGAGGGAGATTATTCGCAGGCAGCCTTCTTTTTAACTGCAAAAGCAATCGGGAATGATTTAAGCTGTGTAGGGCTGAATGAACATTCCCTTCAGGGAGACAGGGAGATAATAAATATTATAGAAAGCTTTCAAAAAAATACAAGTGATGAAATAATAATAGATGCATCCCAAATACCTGATCTTGTGCCGATTTTAACCGTACTTGCATCACTTAAAGATAATAAAACCACTAAAATAACTAATGCAGAAAGACTGAGGATTAAAGAATCAGACAGATTAAAAGCCATTGCGACCGAAATGAATAAGCTTGGAGCAAATATTTTGGAGCTTGATGATGGTCTCCTAATAAAGGGACAGAATAGCTTGCTCGGGAAAGCAACGGTAAACAGCTGGAACGATCACAGGATTGCAATGTCTCTTGCTGTTGCAGCAACAAAATGTGAGAATGAAATTGTTTTAGAGGGCTATACGGCAGTAAATAAATCCTATCCTGAATTTTGGAATGACTATAAAGCGTTGGGAGGAGTTATTAATGAGCTCAATATGGGGAAATAAATTAAAGCTGAGTATATTCGGAGAATCTCACGGTGAAGCAATCGGCATTGTTATTAACAATTTGCCTGCGGGAATTGAGCTGAATCAGGCTTATATCGATAAGCAAATACTTCGCAGGGTACCCGGTAAAAGCAAGCTGTCTACAGCCCGAAAGGAAAGTGACCTTTATCATATTGTCAGCGGGTTTTTTAACGGTAAAACCACCGGCTCCCCGCTATGTGCCATAATCTATAATGAGGATAAACGATCAAATGATTATGAATTATTAAAAGATAATATGCGACCCGGACACAGTGACTATCCTGCATTTAAAAAATATTCCGGCTTTAATGATTATCGCGGGGGCGGTCATTTTTCAGGAAGGATAACAGCCCCACTTTTATTTGCCGGTGCTGTGGCAATGCAAATACTTGAAAAATACAAAAATATTTATGTAGGAAGCCGAATTAAGAGTATATATAATGTAGAAGATAACAGCAATTTAGGTGAAGATATAACTGCCGATATATTATTAAATTTAAGAAGCATGGAATTTCCCGTTATATCAAAGGAAAAAGGTACCCTGATGAAATCTGAAATACTTAAGGCAAAGGAAGAAAATGATTCTGTAGGGGGCATTATTGAAACATATCTAATAAATCTTCCGACAGGATTAGGTGAACCATTTTTTGATTCTGTTGAATCCCAATTATCACATATGATTTTTTCTATCCCTTCTGTTAAAGGAATAGAATTCGGAGAAGGCTTTGATATTGCAAAAATGCGAGGATCATCATCAAATGATCCCTATCAAATCAAGGAAGAAAAAATTACGACAGTCAGCAATAATAACGGAGGTATCCTCGGTGGCATAACAAACGGAATGCCTATAATATTCAGAACTGCAATAAAGCCAACCCCATCAATTTTCCTGACACAAAACACCGTCAATGTAGCAACGATGGAAAATACAGAAATTAAAATGGACGGACGCCATGACCCCTGCATAGTTACGAGAGCACTGCCTGTAATTGAAGGAGCTGCTTCTTTAGTAATACTTGATTTAATACTAGAAAGAGAAGGTGAAGTATGGAGGACAAATTAAGCTTAGATGAATTAAGAATTGAAATTAATAAGGTAGACAAGGATATTGTAAAGCTCCTTGAAAAAAGGTTCAATTTAGTTTTGGCTGTAGGACAATATAAGAAAATAAACAGCCTTCCCATAAATAACGAACACCGAGAAAACACCGTAATCAACAGATGCAAGGACCTTCTTGCAAATGACAAGTTTAACGGCTATTTAGAAAAAATTTATTTAGAAATAATAAGCACCTGCAAGGATATTCAAAAAAATGAAATAAAAATATTGTAAAGAAGGTGTGATCATGGAAAAATTATACGGCTTGATTGGCGAACGACTTGGTCATACCTACTCACCCTTAATACACAGGGAAATACTGAAGGAAATAGGAATAAAAGGTCATTATGGTCTGTTTCAAGTTGAAAGTTGCAATTTAAAATATACTGTATCAGGATTAAAAGCTCTTTCCTATAATGGTGTTAATATTACAATACCATATAAAACTGAAATAATAAAATACTTGGATAATTTAAGTGCAGAAGCAGAAAAAATCGGTGCTGTTAATGTAATAAATATAGATAAATCCGGAATCTCTACAGGCTATAATACTGATTATCACGGTTTTGGAATGATGCTTGATAATGCAAATATAAAAATAAAAAACGAGAGAGCTGTAATTCTCGGAACAGGCGGCGCATCAAAGGCTGTTATTCAATATCTCAAGGACAATGGTGCAAGAGATATTTTATTGGTAACAAGAGATATCGATACAGCAGCAAAAAAATATCCAGATGACAGGATAACTACATATAATGATTTAAACAGATTAAAAGATTATTCAATAATAATCAACTCAACTCCTGTAGGAATGTATCCAAATATAGATTTTTCTCCTGTAGACAGTAAATATTTAAAAGGATTTTCCTATGCAATAGACTTAATTTATAATCCCTCCCAAACATTATTCCTTAAGCTTGCTGATGAGGAAGGATTAAAAACAATTAACGGGCTCTATATGCTTATTGCCCAAGCAGTTAAATCTCAGGAAATTTGGAATGATATTAAGATTCCTTTAAAAATAATAGATACTATTATTGATTTATTAAGGTCGGAGAAAATATGAGTAAAAATATAGTTTTAATAGGAATGCCCGGCTGCGGCAAAAGTACAATAGGATATATTCTTTCCAAACAGCTTAATATGGGCTTTATCGATATAGATAAATATATTGAGTTAAATGAAAAAAAAGGTATAAAAGAAATGTTTACGATAGGAGAGAATTATTTTAGAGATATAGAAACTAAGTATTCTTCAATACTAGGCAAATCTAATTCCTATATCATTGCAACAGGCGGAGGAATAATTAAAAGACATGAAAATATAAAATATCTAAAGGAAAATTCAATTATTGTATTTATTAATAGACCAATAGAAAATATTATTAACGATATAGATACTGATATTCGTCCGCTCCTGTCAAGCGGAAAAGAAAAATTATATCAGCTGTACAGCGAAAGAATAGACTTATATAAAAAATATAGTGATATAGAAATTTATAATAACGGGAAA
>DAIUCB010000132.1:0-8001 GCA_036846385.1 Bacillota bacterium
AACTCAAGTCGAAAAAGTATTTGAAATTATTGACGAAATGATAAGCAACGGAAACAACATGGTAGAAGGTATAAGACTCGACAAAGCTAATGAATTTTTATACATATATGTGCCGGTTGTATATCCTGAAATTAAAAAATATATAAGAGACTTTAACAGAGATGAAAATATCCTTGGTAAAAATGATTTTATTAAACAGCTTAAAAGCAGCAAATATTTGCTTGAAGATAAGGCAATGCCGATAAGGATAAATAATACTGTTAAAAAATGTTTTAAATTAGATTTAAATTTAATAAGTGAACTAGGCTTTGATAATCTCTGTATTTTTTCGCAAGTGAGTGAAGAGGACGGAGAACAAATACCTTTTTAAGAAAGGAAAACATGATTGAAACATTTAATGCATTAATTATTTGCAATGACATTAAACTTGCAAAAATGTAACCTTTGTAACCTTTTCAAATCAAAAAGGTTACAAACGAGGTTACAAAATTTTAGGCGCTGAAAGCATTGCAATTACTATATATATTATATTATATTTTATTAAATTATATATATATTATATGCTTGTAACCTGTGTAACCTAATATCAACTATATACACTTACGTGTGAGAGTAACATATATATAGTGGGTGTGTCATTCAGAAATGAGGTTACATAGTTTCAAAGTCAATTTTACATTGAGATTACAATGTGTACAGGCGTAACCTTACGAGTATTAAAAAGGTTACAAGAAAGGTTACATATATCAGGAGGTTTACATGGACGAGTTAATAAAAAAATTTAATATAAACATTAATCGCATAAAAAGAGCAAATATATATTTTAAAAACAACAACGCCGGGAAGAAAGCAGAGAATGAGCTCAATATCATAATTGATGATTGCAATAAGATATGTACCGAGCTTCTGGCAAAAGGTTATGACATAACTAAGTTAAATATGGATATTACATAAAGGGGTGATAAAATGTCAAAGAAAGTAAAAACAATAGTAAATGGCAATTCAAATATTATCGAACAAACAGCACAGTCTACAGCTGAGAAGGTAGTTCTGGAGTTTCAGAAGAAGGGATTGCTTAAGGATAGTAAGCAATCAGCGTTTCAGAAGACTGAAATACTTTTATATAATTATAATAATTTTAAAGCGGCTATTGAAGATAAACAGGAACAAATTAAAAATATTCGTAAGTCTGGCATTGCTCAGAGAAGTAAAAGTATTACATCGTACAGTGGAAATTCTGTTGTTTTTAAAGATGAATCTGAAAAAGCAGAGGAACAAATTATAAAACTTGAGCATTCAATAACAATCACGAAGAGTTTTGTAAGTATGATTGATAAAGCTTTATATAAAATCAAAGATGATAAATATTTTGAAATAATTAAATTAAAATATTTTGAAAGCAAAAAAAGAGAAGAAATGACACTATATTTTAACTGTGATGAAAGGACCATAACCAGGAATAAAAATAGATTGATAAATCAATTGAAAATCGATTTATTCAGTGAGGATTCCATAATGGAAATGTTTAAATAAAATGTCCTTTTTGATGTCCTTTTGTATGTCCTTGACATTTCCTTTATTATAAAGTAAAGTGGTAGTATCTAAAATCATAAGTAAACATATGTCGAGCAAGGATAGCAACTACTTGACGAATCAACAAGCACTCAATAAAAGGGTGCTTTTTTTATTGCAATGGCGGAATAGGTAGACGCACATTTACGGATGATCCTAGCGGGTCTTGCTGGAAACTCATGAAATAGTGGAGTAGGCCGTATGGATCCAGTGAGTTAGAGGTAACACAAACTTTCCTAATCTGTAAATGAACAGCATGCTGAGTGCAAATCTCTGCTTGCAATATTTGTGATGATACGGACTGATAAAACCGTATAGGGTAATTCATATCAAATAGCTAGGGGTGGGAGCTGATATGTTGAGTTGGTGTTGTTTTGAATATTAATAATCTCGATGAAGTTGGTGCATGGGTAAGTAAACTCATAGCAGAGAACAGGTTAGAAGAGTTTTATAATTCTAAGTACTGGAGAAAACTCAGGAAAGAAATTCTAAAAGAAAATAAATTCGAATGTGAACAGTGTAAGAAGAGAGGATTTTATTCCAAAGCTAATCATGTGCATCATGTTCAATATGTTAGAAGACATCCGAGGTTGGCATTGAGTAAGACCTATATATTTCAGGGGAAAGAATATAAAAATCTTATGACATTATGTCACAGCTGTCATGAGGAGATTCATGGTTATAGGCAAAAGGAAAAGAAGAAACCATTAACAGAGGAGAGGTGGTAAGTATGAGAAGAAAAATTTGTAGAATATTATATAAGTTAAACTTAAGAAGGTTAGCATATTTTATAAGTCCGTCAGTTGCATGTTATTTAGATAGCAAATCGATTAGTGAAATGTTTATAAAAGGATTTAATAGTTAATTTCACAATACCCCCGGTCAAAATAAAACGCATTTTAATGCGAAATCTTGTAACTCGGCTGGGGGTTAGACAAATTCGGTAGCAAAAAAAATTACACATGAGGGGGTGGTATAATGGCTGCTAAGTTAGATGCAAAAAAAATAGCAAGGACAAAATTGCACAAGGAGATAAAAGAAGATCTGCTGGATCAGCTTGAGAGAAATGGAACAGTGGGAAAATTTTATATAAACATGATTGATGACTACATGGATATGTGGACAACAAAATGTTTACTTATTGAAGATATTAAAGCAAGAGGAGTAACAACGAAGTATGATAACGGAGGCGGCCAATCAGGATTTAAAAAGAATGACAGTATTGAGCAATTGGTAAAAATTAATACGCAGATGCTAAAAATATTAAACGAACTAGAAATTAAGCCGTCAACTTCATACGGTACCATTGGCGGTGATAAAGATGACAATGGAGAAGATGAAAAACTCTAATAAAATCGACCCTAAAATATTACGTTACATACAAATGGTTGAAACAGGAGAGATTGAAGCTTGTGAAGAGCAGCATCTACTTGTTGCGTATATTAGAATGTGTTTTGAAACACAGGACATATATACAGATTCTGAACAGCTTGAAAATTATTTAAGTTTACAAAAATATTTTCCTTACGATAGATTATTTGAATGGGAAGAATTTTTATTAGCACTTCATTGTTGTACTTACTGGGTTAAAAGTCATGTGCCTCGCTGGCCTGACCTATTCGCTTTAATGGGAAGGGGTGGTGGTAAAGACGGTTATATTGCATATGAAACATTTTGCTTGGTTTCTGAATATAATGGCATCAAGCAATATGACGTTGATATATGCGCAAACAATGAAGACCAGGCGCGCGCTCCTTTTGATGATGTATACGGAGTATTAGAAGAACCTTCTCAGACAAAAAAGCTTCGTAAATTCTTTCACTGGAATAAAGAAGAAATAATAAGTCTTAAAACTAAATCGAAAATAAAATACCGGACCAATAGCCCAAAAGGAAAAGACGGCTTGCGGTCCGGTATTGTTATATTCAATGAAATTCATCAATATGAAGATTATGCAAACATCAATGTTTTTACAACCGGCTTAGGGAAAAAGAAACATCCTAGAAGAACTTATGCAACGACAAACGGAGACGTGAGAGACGGTCCTCTGGATCACATGTTAGAAAAATCAGAAATGATCCTTCGGGGAGAAATGCCTGACAATGGACTACTGCCATTTATCTGCAAGCTTAACAACAGAGAAGATGTTCATGACAAAACTAAATGGGAACAGGCTAATCCTTCTCTTAGGTACCTACCGCATCTTCGTGAGGAAATAGAGAAAGAGTACCTTGACTGGAAAGTAAACCCTGTACAATTCCCGGCATTCATGACGAAGAGGATGAATATCCCTGATGGCAACAAAGAAATAGAAGTTACATCATGGGAAAACATAGTAGCCTGCTGCAAAGACCCTATTCCTGATTTGACAGGAAAAACCGGAGTTGTAGGAATAGATTATGCAAGTATGACGGACTTTGCCAGCGCCGGCATATTGATTCGTGTCGGTGAGAAGAGATATTGGATAACTCATTCATGGGTATGTAGTCATTCTCTTGATTTGCCAAGAATAAAGGCACCGTTAAAAGAGTGGGAAAAGCAAAATTTATTAACTTTTGTCGATGACTTAGAAATAAATCCGGACCTTATCACAGAGTGGATAGCAGAACAGGCATCAAAATACGAACTTAAATTACTTGGACTTGATAATTTTAGATATGCGCTTGTATCGGCTTCCTTGCGTAAAAAAACAAATTTTGATAAAGAAAATAAAAATATAAAACTTGTAAGACCTTCTGATGTTATGTCAATAGAGCCGGTAATCAAGAGTTGTTTTATTAATCATTACTTTGTATTTGGTGACCATCCACTCATGCGTTGGGCTATCAACAATGCAAAGAAGGTACTGTCAGGTAAAAAAGAAGGTACCAACACAGGCAATTATTATTATGCCAAAATTGAAGGAAAGAGCAGGAAGACGGATCCTTTCATGGCTCTTGTTGCGGCAATGGTAATAGAGTCTGTTCTTGGTGATGGTGGAAGTACTGAAACGCCAGATTATGACGTTCATACATATTAGAGAGGAGGAGGTGCAAAATGTGAGTATATCAATGTGGTTATGGAATAAATTCTTTGGAAAATATCAACAAGTAAGCAATGAAGATTTTGCAGAAATGCATAGTTTGCAGGCAGAAGTCATTTTCAGAAAAATAGCATTCGAAACCGCTATAAATTTAATTGCTAATTCAATAAGCAAATGCGAATTTGAAACTTATTTTAAAGGAGAAAGAATAAAAGGCGAAGAATATTATCTCTGGAATATAGAGCCTAATAAAAATCAAAGTTCAAGTCAATTTATAAAAAAATGGATTTCTAAACTATATAAAGAGAATGAATGTCTAATAATAGAGCAAAATGGACAGTTGCTTGTAGCAGATGACTTTACGTGTAAAGAATATGCGCTTTTTGATTGGGAGTTTAACAGAGTTACTGTAGAGAATTTTACGTTTAATAAAACTTTTTTCATGTCTGATGTGCTATATTTCCGACTTAATGATGAGAATGTTAAGAGTTTGATAAATGTGATGTATGAAAGCTATGGCAAATTAATTAGTTATGCTCAAAAAAACTACCAAAAATCACGAGGGAATAAAGGAATATTAGAAGTAGATGCAGTTGCAGAAGGGAAAGCAAATTTCAAGGAAATATTCGACAAACTTATGAATGAAAGGTTTGAAAAATTTTTTAAATCCGAAAGTGCGGTACTCCCACTGTTTAGTGGATATAAATATACTGATTTAGCCTCAAAGACATACTCTGAAGGTAATACAAGAGATATCAAAGCAATGATTGATGATATTTATGATTTTACTGGAAGAGCAATTCAAATACCGCCTGTTTTACTGAAAGGAGATGTTGCTAATAATGAAAATGTTGTTGATAATTACTTAACTTTTTGTGTAGATCCATTATGCGATCTTTTGCAAGAGGAGATAAACAGGAAGAGGTCAGGGTATCAAGGTTATAAAAATGGTACCTACCTAGAAATTAATACTAAATCTATTAAGCATATTGATTTGTTGTCTGTGTCAACCTCTATAGATAAGCTTATCGGTTCTGGAGGATTCTGTATCAATGATATTAGAAAGCTTGTAAATGAGCCAATTATAGATGAACCATGGGCTTGGCAGCATTACATAACAAAAAATTATGACACAATTGAGAATTTATTGAAAGCACTTGAGGGAGGTGAAAAAATAAATGCCAAATAAAAAAATATGGATATCTTTGAAACAGGCGGTTGCTGCAGATACACTTGATATGTATATATATGACTACATTCAAAGCGGTTATTACGATTGGTGGAATGATGAATACGTAGAAAGTGAGACATCAGCAAATTACTTTAAGGAAGAATTAGCAAAATATCCTGATGTAAAATTTATTAACTTATACGTCAATTCCAATGGTGGTGAAGTCACAGAAGCAATGGCTATACGCAATCAATTGAAAAGACATCCGGCATATAAGACCGGTTATGTGGATGGCTTTGCGTGTTCGGCTGCTTCTTTTATTTTAACTGGTTGTGACAAAGTTGTCATGTATTCTAATACAATGCAGATGCTGCATAATATGTGGACTTGCGTTTGCGGAAATTACAAAGAACTTAGAAAGGCAGCCGATGACTTAGAGCAAATTTCTATTGGAAACAGACAAGCTTATCTTGAAAAATCTAATGGAAAAATGACAGAAGATCAAATCATTGAAATATTAGAAAAGGAATCATGGCTCACGGCTAAGCAATGCTTGGAGTTAGGGCTTGCTGATGAAATAGTTGCAGAAGAAAAAGATTTAACTTCAGCCCAGCAAATAGCACAAAAGATCAACAGAACTTTAGAGCAGCAGGTTAATTATAATAAGGCTCTTGTGGCATTAAAGCAGAGTCTTATTCAACAGCACAATAAACCAACAATTGAGACTGAGCCTGAACCGGGTTCCGAATCAGAGCCGACGCCTGAGCCAAAAGAGAATGTACCACAGAAATTATTTTTATCAATTTTTAAATAAGAAGGGAGAATACGTAAATGAAAAATAAAGTATTAAAAGTTAATTTGCAACATTTTGCAATGAAAAACAAAGATTTGCTTTTACAGCAAAAAACTGAAATTATGAACAAAATTAATAAGGCTATGAAGGAAGGAAATGAAGAAGAATTCCAGCAAGCTTTTACAGAATTTTCTGAATTTCTGCAGGAACAAGTATTAGCTGAAGCTAGGGGATTAGTTGATAGCGTTGATTCAAACGCTCTTATAGCAAGAGGTGTAAGACAACTAACTTCTGAAGAAAAGAAATACTATCAAAAAGTAATAGATGCAATGAAAAGCTCAAATCCAAAACAAGCACTAAATGATTTGGACGATATTCTTCCGAAAACTGTTATAGATTCTGTATTCGAAGATATAGTTGAGGCTCATCCACTTTTAGATGTAATTAATTTTGAAAATACCGGCGCATTGACAGAAACAATAGTAAGCACTTTAAGTGCAAGACAATTAGCTGCATGGGGCAAATTGTGTGATGATATTGTAAAGGAACTATCTGCCGGATTCATAATTGTTCAGTTAGGACAAAAGAAACTTTCTGCATTCTTGCCAATTTGCAAGGCTATGCTGGACTTAGGTCCGGAATGGATCGATAGATATGTCAGAGCGCATTTAACAGAATCAATATTTAATGGTCTTGAGCAAGGAATAATTGATGGTAATGGATTAGATCAACCAACCGGTATGAGAAGAAATCCTTCCGGAGCATTGGATCCTAATAACGGATATCCTCTTTTACCTATTAAAGTATTTTCACAATTGACACCAGAGACTTACGGACAAGTGATTGCAGAATTGGTAACCGCTCCGACCGGATTGAATAGAGTTATAACAGAAGTGTTAATGATTGTAAATCCAGCAGATTATTTTTCTAAGATAATGCCTGCGACTTGTTTCAGGAAAAATGACGGGACATACATGTTGGATATATTTCCATTTCCAACAAAATTAATTCAATCCGCCTATGTGCCCGCGAATGAAGCTATCGTTGGTATAGGTAAAAGATATTTTATGGGAGTTGGTGCCGGAAAAGCTGGAAAGATAGAATATTCAGATGAATATAGATTCCTTGAAGATGAAAGATTATATTTGACAAAACTTTACGGCAATGGAAGACCTGTGGACAATAAATCGTTTGTTAGATTAAATATAACAAATCTTAAACCTACACCATGGCAAGTTTATGTTACAAATAGCGAACTTGGTGTTAATATTGTTGATAATGAGGTGCTTAATGTTGCCGGGATCTATGATGCAAGACTTGCAAGCTTAAAAATCGGTGCGTTGACATTGTCACCGGCGTTTAATAAGTCTGTAATGGTTTATACTGCTGCTACAACTGATGCTACAAATACAATTACAGCCGTTGCTAAAGATGGCGAGGCTA
>DAIUCB010000133.1:0-7961 GCA_036846385.1 Bacillota bacterium
AGATAATAAATCACTAATCTTATCGCATAATACCTTTAAATCTTTATTATTATCAAAATTATTTATAGCATATAATATATCTGTTAGATTTACTTCCAATTCAGGAATGAAAATCGAATTCTTCAACAATGAAAATTCCGAAATTATGTCACTATATCTGATATCAGTTGATAAACTTATTACAGGAAATAAATACTTATTTCCTAATTCAATTATTTCATCGTCTATTATTCCGTTAAGACAATTATCTGCTAAAATACCTATTCCAGCTCCATTATGTTTAATCATAGACTTAACTAAATTCACACGGTTTTCTTTACTTTCCTTTGAGTTCCAAAATGTAGTAAACATAAATTCACTTGGTTCCAAATACCTTTCAATCTCTGGAAATGGAGTTTCAAGTATATCAATTCGTTTTACAATAGTATGAATTCCCTCATGACCTGCAATAACATAACTATTTAACATTGAGTTTAACCTTAAAAGCATTTCAACCGTTACTTCCATAGCTTTTCCTCCATTTATATAATAAAATATTATCAATAGTTATTGTTTTATTATATCTGCAATCTGTATTAATAAATAATGATTTTTCATTGCAGAATTATAATTTAAGCAACATGCATGTTTTATGTCATTGCTAATTTCCTGAAGGTAACCGTTGCACTATGTTTAGAGATAAAGTATTGATAATCAAAAACCTTCTTAGACTTGCATCTATAGAAACAACCCTTATCTATGCGACTGTAACAGATGAACTAAAGAACAAGTACTTAAAAGAAACAGTCTGATTAAAGAAGTTGTAAAAAAGAACTACAATGTTAAAAATTATGATTATGAATCAATTCGATTTGGTTTTTTTAATCGAATTTGATTCAAACATTATCCGAGGAAATATTGTAACAATGCTTAAAAATTCACATATCACATTTTACTCAGATAATTCAGATTCCCCTATTAGCTAGGCGATTGGTTTCCATTCAAACCATCGCTCGACAACATGCCTTGCAAACTAAAAATCATAGATTAACATCCATCTCAGTCAAGAATTTCATTAAGCTTTAGTGCGATTTGTAAAATCAATCTATTTTCTGATTTATCTACATCGCTGTCAAGTATGTCATTTAATTTGTTAACTCTCTTGTAAAGCGTATTTCTGTGTATGAAAAGTTTATCCGAAGTTTGGCTGATACTAAAATCACATTCTACCAATGCTTCTAAGGTTTTTAGCAATTCTGTCTTATTCTCACTGTCATATTTTTTTATTCTCTCGATTGTGTTCTTATATAATTTAGACAAGGTAGGATGTCCTGATATTTCGTACAATAAATGATAAATCATAAAATCATCATAAATATATACTCCGCTACTTGTTTTCTTTATTTTTTTACCAATCTTCAAAGCAAAGCTCGCTTCTTCATTTGCATAATGAATATATTTTAGATTGTTGCATATTTTGCTTATACCGATATTAAAATCCTGTCCCTTAAAGCTTTTTGACAAATCCTCAGTGCATTTTATAAAAAATGATTCCAAAAGCTTTATATTGCTGTGAAGCTTTTTATTTTCTACAATGAATGTAATTCTTCTGTTATCCTTTCTGTAAAAAAATACTGTATCATACATTTGCATTGTTGAAACAATCTTTTTTTCAAATCTGACAAAATCATTCGGATCCTTTATTGTACTGTCAATTATCCAAACATATCTGCTCTTATTAAAATCAACATTTCTATACGATGCCTCTTCCATTAATTTCAACTCATCGTTATCATAAATTCCGTCGATAATGCTGAAATAAAAGTCATCCTGTGATTTATAGAATAATGATGCCTTATTAGAATTCGATAATAAATAAATTGAAATTGTAGGTATTATTTCCTTTATGATTTCGATATCTGTTCCCGTTAATCCTCTATCCCTTT
This sequence comes from Bacillota bacterium, assembly GCA_036846385.1. Classification (GTDB taxonomy): domain Bacteria; phylum Bacillota; class Clostridia; order Tissierellales; family Sedimentibacteraceae; genus Sedimentibacter. The sequence continues at coordinate 1,926 of DAIUCB010000133.1, forward strand.
TTAATTCTATACATAAAAATGCCAACACAGAATTTATGCTTTTTACTTTAAATATAATATACTTATTTTCATTTTCATTGAATTCTAAACTAAAATCAGATTGATAAAGCTGCGGTAAATTTTCCTTTATAATCCTTTTTGCATTTATAGCATTCAAATTATTGCTTTCGTTTATCATGTTTAAATTGTTTTCCCAAAACACATAAACTTCACATCCTATATAACGAGCTATAATATTTGTAATTGCAGTGATGTTATAGCTGTGATTATTTAATATATTTATATCATGTCTCATTTCTTTAATAACGTGGGAATCATAATTATCATCACCCATAAGCTTGCTTAAAATAGGGCTCATTACGCTGTTGTAGCTCGCAGCAAGAGGAACACATAATATTGGAAAATTATGTTCCTCCGCATATTGAATTATTTTTTCAGGTATTTCATCTATAAACCTTCCAACCTTGATACCAAGAGCCGCTGCTCCTTTTGCTATCATCATCTGGACAATGTTTTCCAGTGTGGTATCATTTTTTTTCAATGAATATCCCGTCGTAATTATAAAATCACCGGGCTTAACCCAATATACACCATCGGGTACTTCCATAATGTCAACGCTTTTTATTTCATTATTCAAGCCACCCTTGCCTGCTATAAGTCTATATTCTTTAAAGTCCTTATTTAATGAAAAAATATCCTTAACAATCATATAGATACCTCATCTCTTGTTGCTATTATTAAAAATATCTTACCAGAATTAACAAATATAATCAATACATATTTACTCAGTTGTTCCACTTTGACAGGAAAAATAGTTTATTTTGAAAAAATTATTATAAAGAAAAACATCATTAACTTAATTCTAATGATGTTTTTCTTTATATAATTCACAAATATATCTCTATTGACATCTTTCCTCAATAAGAGCAGCAAGCTCTTTAGCATAAGTCTCTATTTCGGCTTGATTCTGACCTTCAATCATAACTCGGACTAACGGTTCAGTGCCTGATGGTCTGATGAGAACTCTACCCTTGCCATGGAAGTGATTTTCAATTTCATTTATTTTGTTCATTATTAATTCATCCTGAAGATATGCATTTTTCTTGTCCTTATTAATAACTGCATTTACCAATACTTGAGGCATTACAGTCATGACAGCTGAAAGCTTTGAAAGCTTAGCATTTCTTTCCTTCATGACACTAATCAGCTGTATTGCAGTCAGCAAGCCATCACCCGTAGTATTATAATCCAAAAAAATAATATGACCCGACTGTTCTCCTCCTATTGAATAACTACCCTTAATCATTTCTTCAAGAACATATCTGTCTCCAACGTTAGTTTTAGCTATATTAATATTATTTTCTTTTAAACAGATATCAAGACCCATATTAGTCATAACAGTGCCAACAACAGTATTGCTCTTTAATTTGCCTTTGCTTTTTAAGTGCATTCCGCAAATTGCAAGAATGTGGTCACCATCTACTATATTTCCGTTCTCATCTGCCGCTATGAGTCTGTCTGCATCACCGTCGAAGGATAAACCCACATCAGCTCCTGTTTCAAGCACCAGCTTCTCTATTTCATTAGTATTGGTTGATCCGCAATTAACATTAATATTAACTCCGTTAGGGTCATTATGCATAACATATACCTGTGCGCCAAGCTCATGCAAAAGCTCCGGAGCAGCTTTATAGACTGCTCCGTTTCCACAGTCGACTGCAATCTTTAAGCCTTTAAAATCAACATCAATTGTATCTTTTAAAAAGTCCATATATTTTCTTACCGGGTTTTCAATTCTTATTTTTCTTCCGATATCTCCCGCAACAGGTATATGGTCTATATCTAAATCGTTTAATATATATTCCTCTATTGAATTTTCTATTTCATCCGTTAATTTAAAGCCATTTTCGTTGAAAAACTTTATTCCGTTATATTCTACCGGATTGTGAGATGCAGATATCATAACGCCTCCATCTGCTTCCAGCATCTTAATCAGACACGCTACGGCAGGGGTAGGCAAAACACCAAGATAAAGCACATCTATTCCTGCAGAGTTAAGTCCTGCCGATAGTGCACCCTCAAGCATATCTCCGGATATCCGAGTATCCATCCCTACAACCATTTTAGGTCTTTTTTTACCTTTTGTCAGAAAGAAACCTCCGACACGTCCCAATTTATATGATAAATCCGATGTCAAATCCTTATTTGCAATTCCTCTCACACCATCTGTCCCGAATAATTTTCCCATAATTCCTCCAAACTATATTAAGTAATTAACTTTTATTTTACCACACATTATAGTAAATTAAAAGATATCATATAATAAAATTATATGATATCCGATTTCTATTTTCCTATTTCATTTAAATCATAAGGCGTTTCCTGATATATAACATTAATCCAATTTTTAAACAGTAAATTTGCATGTCCTCTCCATTTTACAAAGGGACTGTTTTTCGGGTCATCATTAGGATAATAATTTTTAGGGATATTAATCGGCTTTCCTTGACTGATATCTCTTTCATATTCATACTTTAAAGTCAATGGATCATATTCCGAATGTCCCATAACAAATATTTTATTATAGTCATCAGTTACAGCTATGTGAACTCCCGCATCGTCAGACTCAGCCAACACAATCAACTCCCTAACAGATTTAATTGAAGCTGCTGAAATCTCTGTATGTCTTGAATGGGGTACATAAAAGATATCATCAAAACCATTTAAAAGCATACATGTATCATGTTTTTTCTTATGCTCAAATACTCCGAATATTTTTGCAGGAAGCTCTCTTTTTTGCAGCTTATAAAAATGGTGCATTGCTGCCTGTGCTCCCCAACAAATATACATAGTAGAGGTAACATTACTTCGTGAAAAATCTAAAATTTCTTTCATTTCCTCCCAATAGTCAACCTCTTCAAATTCCATAAGCTCTACAGGTGCACCCGTTATTATCATTCCGTCATATTTTTTATTTTTTACTTGATATATATTTTTATAAAAGCTTTTCATATGACTTAAAGAAATATTTTTAGATTCATATGTGCTGGTATGTATGAATTCAACATTTATCTGAATAGGCGTATTTGATAACAGTCTTACGAACTGCGTTTCAGTTTCTATTTTTGTCGGCATCAAATTTACAAGAGCAATTTCCAGAGGCCTAATATCCTGACATTCTGCTCTTTCCTTGCTCATAACAAAAATATTTTCATCTCCCATTGTTTTATAAGCTGGTAAATTTGCTGGTATTATTACTGGCATATTATTTTCCTTTCTATTGCTCTAATGCTTGCTTTATATCTTTTATTATATCCTCAATATTTTCAATTCCTACGTTTAATCTTATAGCCTCCGGCATAACACCGGCAGCTATTTGCTCCTCTTCCGTAAGCTGTCTATGTGTAGTACTGCCTGGATGCAGCACACAGGTTCTGACATCTCCCAAGTGCACAACATTATTGATCCATTTTAAATTTTTAGTAAAAAGTCTACCGCCTTCCGCTCCCCCTTTAATTCCAAACAGCAGCATTCCGCTTCCGCCTCTGGGCAAATATTTATCGGAAAGCTCTGCACTAGGATTGCTTTTTAGTTTAGGATATTTTACCCATAATACATTTTCATGATTTTCCAGAAATTCAGCCACCCTGAGAGCATTTTCGCAATGTCTGTCCATTCTGACATGAAGAGTTTCAAGGCCTCTTAAATATATAAATGCATTAAAAGCACTCATTGCTGACCCAAAATCTCTCAGTATATGAGTTCTTGCTTTAGCAATATAGGCTGCTTCCTTGAATGTATCATAATAGCTTAATCCGTGGTAACTGGGATCGGGAGCAACTATACATTCAAATTTACCGTTATTCCAGTCGAAATTTCCTCCGTCAACCACTATGCCCCCTATACATGAGCCTTGACCATCAATATATTTTGTAGTTGAATGAATTATAATATTTGCTCCATGCTCAAAAGGTCTGCACAGGTACGGTGTAGCTATAGTATTATCGATAATGAGAGGTACACCCATTTCTCGTGCAACTCGTGAGAATTTATCAAAATCTAATACGTTCATTCCCGGATTACCTATTGTCTCACCGAATAAAGCCTTTGTATTGTCTTTAAACAAAGCTTTTATTTCTTCCTCTGAGCTGTCAGGATTTACAAAGGATGTTTCTATACCGACTTTCTTCAAGCTTGATGAGAGAAGAGTAAAGGTACCGCCGTACAATGTACCGGATGCTACGATATGGTCGCCTGCATTGCATATATTCATTATTGCCATTGTAGTTGCTGCTTGACCTGATGAAACGGCAACAGCACCTACGCCACCCTCAAGTGCTGCAATTTTATTTTCAAAAACAGATACAGTAGGGTTGCTTATTCTTGAATACATGTGACCCTCTTCAGTTAAGTCAAACAGTCCCGCCACGAAATCAGGATTTTTATAATTATACGTAGTACTTTGTACTAATGGATAAACTCTTGGTTCTCCTTCTGTGAACTCCTCCAATGATTGTACCAAAGCAGTCTCTAATTTAAAATTATTTTTCATATTTCCTCCTGAATTTTAATATATAATAAAAAAACCTCTGCTTTGAGAGGATTAGTATATTATTAACCGCTCTCATCTCTCAAAGTAAAACTTTGTCGGAATTAGCACCTTTCAGTGTCAACTGTAGGTTGCCGAGACTTCAAAAGGCCGATCCCTCCGTCTCTCTTGATAAGAAGTTATATTCAATTGCTATTTAAATACTTTATACTAATAGTTTATGCTTGTCAATTAAAATTTATTATTTTTTTTGAATAACAAAACAAACTGATTAAATTATCATAAAGTTTATTGTAACCCTCCAGAAGATTATCATCCTTATTATTTTGCATATTTTTAATATCTTCTTCTATAATGTTTATCAATAAATTAAAATTTTCCTCTAAGTCTTTCTTATGAAATATATCATATGTAAAATCACTATTTTTATTTTCATGCCATAAGCTGAAATATTTTATTATGAAATTATAAAATTCTTCGTTAGATTTCATAAATTCGTAAAGATTTAACAGAGCATATGAATTTGCATTATTGTTTAATTCTTTAATCTTTGCAACATTCCAAAAATACCAGGTTTTATTCTGCATATCAATATAAATTTGCCCTTCTATACAAGCTACTATAGATGCCAATAAGTATTTATCAGCAGTGTAAGGACTATCATATTGATTAAAATCCATTTTTTTAATAAAACCATCATACAAACTATTAAATGAATATTTAATATATTCATCTACTGTAAATCTAACTTCATTAACTCGTTGATATGTCATATTTCACCTCTTATTATACTATAAATATGTATAACAGTAATAAATTTTAATCAGCAATCATATAAAATTATACTTATATATAATAAAATAATATATTATACTTTTCATTTTGTCAACATAATTCAACTTTTTTATTACATTTTGTAAATTTATGTTGAATTTTATCACAATTACCATTATAATGTATTTGTTTAAAAAATAAATATGACTGGCTGATAATATGATATTAAATGAAAGAATAAGACAACTTCGTATTACAAATAAGCTTACATCAAAGGAATTCAGTGATATCTTCAATATTTCGCATTCTTCTGTTTCTTTGTATGAAAGCGGAAAAAGGACTCCCAGTATTAGTTTGATTGTTAAAATTGCTGAATACTTTAATGTTTCTACTGATTACCTTTTAGGAATAACAGATACTCCACATTCTTTGACATCGTATCAGAATAAAGATATTAAATATGATATTGCAAAAAATATAGAAACAATAGTCAGACAAATGGATATTAGTGAAAATATTATATTTAATGGTATGCTGGTTGATGATAAATTTATGAATGTGCTTAAAAAATCTATTCAAAATCTTATAGAAACATTTTATTTTATGACAAAAAGTATATAACGCATATACCTTTTATTTATTATACAAAATAATAATTGATAAGTAAACCTTGGCTTGTTATAATACTTTATAAGTCAGTTTTTTATTTATGA
>DAIUCB010000134.1:0-7915 GCA_036846385.1 Bacillota bacterium
GAATTAAACACACCTCCGTCTAAGTAATGCTTACCATTGATTAGTCTTGGTGTGAATACCGGTAAATTGCAGCTTGCAAATATAAACTCAGGAAGCATTCCGATCGGTATATCTTCAATAAAAAGATTCAGTGGCTTTTTATCTGTCAAGCAATATGTTGTAATACCGAGATTAATTTTTGAGTCTCTGACTGAATCCTCATCAATAACGTTCTTTAGCATATTAATTACTTCTTCAGGATTGATTCCTTCTGTATTTAAATATTCCCTTTCAAATTCCTCTATATTATTTAATATTTCGCTTAATTTAAACTTTGATATATTAAGCTGTTTGTAATTTTCGTTTTTATAGGAGAAGTCCATATTGCTCCATCTTAAAGAATACTTTTCATAATCTTTTAGCACATATGCTGCAGCATTTAATGCTCCTATAGACGTACCTGCAACATAATCATAATTAATATTCAATTCAAGCAATGCCTTAAGTGCACCGATTTGATATGCACCCTTGGCCCCTCCGCCCGCTAAAGCTATCCCTGTCTTTTGTTTATTGTACATCGTTACATATCTCCTTAAAGCTTAATATTTAGCATATTTCCTCTGTCGGTATACATACCTTAGTTCCTATTATCATAAAATTAGCAGGTCTCAAATTAGGATTAGCTATAAGTAATGCAGATGGTGTAATTCCATAGGCTTGTGCTACTGTAGCTAAACTGTCATTTGCTTTTATGATGTATTCTCTGCTGTTAGGACATTTGCACTCTTGATATACAGTAGGTGGTATACATATTTCAGTACCGGGAACTAAAATGTTTGGATTAAATCCCGGATTTGTGTCTATAAGTTCATTAATGCTCACATTATATTTTATAAGTATATTGCTTAATGTTACTCCGCTTTCTATTGTATATACTACACCAAAGGGACATGCTGAAGGAATATTTGGTATACATATTTCCTGACCTACCTTTAAATCATACGGATTTGCGTCAGGATTGGCTTCTATAATTGAATTTAAAGGTATCTTATATCTTTGTGCTAATTTATAAAAGCTGTCTCCTTCTTTAATGGCATAAATACTTCCGTTAATGCACGGCGGTCTCTCAGGTACCTTTGGTACACATATCTGCATGCCCTCCGTCAATGTCCTAAGTCTTAATGTAGGATTAAGATCAAGTAATCCAATTAAATTAATTCCATATTTTCTGGCTATTGAATTTAATGTATCACCCGGTAGAACTGTATAAGGCATCGTATATCTATTTTGACATGGATTTGGAAAATTAATCATTTAATCACCTCATAAATAAAATTTGTTATTTTATAATATTCATAAGGCAATGAATGTTTCCTATATTTTAAAGTTATCTCTTTCCCTTACTGCAATTTTGTCACATCTTTCGTTATATTCATGTCCGTTATGTCCTAATATATGAACAAAGGTTACCTTATGTCTGTTTGCTGCATCCAATAATCTTATCCATAATTCTTTATTCAATACCGGCTTGCCATCAGCTTTTCTCCAGTTTTTATTTTGCCATGATAAAATCCAATTTTTATTAAATGCATCGGCAACATATTTTGAGTCTGTTGTAACAGTTACTTCACATGGCTCCTTAAGTGCTTCGAGTCCGATAATTACTCCCATCAGCTCCATTCGGTTGTTGGTTGTAGCTCTTTCGCCGCCGCTAAGCTCCATTTCATTGCCATTATATTCTAAAATCACACCATAGCCGCCCGGTCCCGGATTTCCGCTGCAAGCTCCATCCGAATACAAGTTAACCTTTTTCATAATATTCTCACCTATTTAATTAGTATAACCCTCAATATTCCGGGATAATTTTTTATTTCCTTCAGCTGCTCTTCTGAGATTTCTCCTCTGACATCTATAATATTGCATGCATAATTTCCCTTGCTTTTATTAACCATTCCTATAATATTAATATTATATTTTGCCAATACAGAGGATAAGGCACTTATCATATTTGGTATATTTTTATTCAAAACAACAATTCTATTCGTATTTGGATATCTTTCCATAGTACAATCCGGGAAGTTAACGGAATTGTGTATGTTCCCGCGCTCCAAATATTCGATAAGCTGAGTTACTGCCATTTCAGCGCAATTGTTTTCAGCCTCTATTGTAGAGCCTCCTAAATGAGGTATACATACTACATTTTTTGCTCCCAGCAGCTTTTCATTAGGCAAATCTGATACACAATACGAAACCTTACCGCTGTTTAATGCTTCCAGCAAATCGTCGTCGTTTATTAATCCATCCCTTGCAAAATTAAGCAGCTTAACGCCATCCTTCATGATTTTTATATTATCCTTGTTAATATAATTTCTGGTCTCTTCATTAAGCGGAACATGCAAGGATATATAATCACATCTTTTATATAAGTCCTCCAGGCTGTCGGAAAACTGTACGTCCCAGGATAGTGATAATGCATTTTTCACTGAAATATAAGGATCATATCCAATAACCTCCATACCGAGCTTAATTCCTAAATTAGCGACCAGGTGACCTACATTTCCCAAGCCTATTACTCCCAATGTCTTCCCCTTTATCTCCGGTCCCACAAATTTTGACTTGCCTTTTTCTACATTCACAGCAACATTATCATTTAATCCTTTAGTCCATTCTATACTGTCTATTATTCTTCGGGAGCTTATCAGAAGCCCCATAAAGGTAAGCTCGCAAACTGCATTTGCATTCGCTCCCGGTGAATTGAATACTACTATTCCTTCCTCGGCACACCTTTCAACAGGAATATTGTTAGTCCCGGCTCCGGATCTTGCTATAGCCTTCAGTTGTTCGGAAAATTTCATATCATGTATATCCATACTTCGCATTACTATTCCGTCAACATTACTTGTTTCTTCCTCAATTAAAATATACTTGTCCTTAGATAAAAGCTTTTGACTTTCACTTGGTATTTTATTAAACAATGCAATTTTATACATTTTCACGGCCTCCCTATATGTAATTTTAAACATTAGTATACAACCGTTATATAATAAAATCAAGAGCAATTTTTATTTTTATACATAATTGTTTATTGCTCGCATTCAAAATTTAAAATATGTAGCAACCGTTTAAACATATTAATTTTCATATGCTCTTTGTAATTAACGATATAAGGTTATCATATTATACCTTATTTTGTCAATTATATTAGCTATATTACTAATCATAGAATTTATCGATGCACAAAAAATACCAAAATGCACTTTAATAAAGTACATTTTGGCATAAGTAAGTAAATCAACAATGATTATCTATTGCAGCAGCCTCCGCCAAAAAAGTTTCCGAAACCTCCGCAGAAAAAGAAGAATATAATAATTAATATTATTATCCATTCCCAGCTGTTATTTCCACAACCGCAATCATTATCATAGCATCCGCAGTTTGCTGCTTTTATATCTGACATATATATCACCTCTTTTATTTTATAATATAATATATGCCGGGTGATAAATTATGTGATTACTTAGCTATAGTATTTCCATAGTTGAAAATGCTTTTTCAATTAATTCTTCTATATTTAAATTTTCTTCGGATTTTTGTATTGAACAAAGCTTTGGCTTAATAAGAGGATTTTGGGGAGCAAAAACAGAGCAGCAATCATCATATGGTAAAATAGAGGTTTCATAGGTTCCGATTTGTCTTGCCAGCTCCATTATTTCAGTTTTGTCCATACCCACAAGAGGCTTAAGAATAGGCATATCAATTGAATTTTCAATAACAGCCATAGATTTCATAGTCTGGCTTGCAACCTGTCCCAGACTTTCGCCTGTTATAAGCATATCAATATCCTGTTCCTTCGCTAATTTTTCTGCTATACGCATCATAAATCTTCTGGCCAGTATAGTAGTTTCGTCTTGTCTGCAGTTTTGCTTTATAGCTTTGTGTATTTCAAGTATATTAATACTGTAAAGCCTTATCCTGCCGCAATATTCCTCCAATATTTCAGCAAGCTTTTTAACCTTTTCATTTGCCCTCTCACTTGTAAAGGGATATGTATGAAAATAAAGAGCATCAATTTCAACTCCTCGTTTTGCTATCATATAGCCTGCAACAGGACTGTCAATGCCTCCTGACAAAAGAAGCATTGCACGACCGCTGGTTCCCCTTGGAAGCCCTCCGGCTGTTTTAATTTTCTCCGACGATATGTATGTATTTTTTTTAATATCAATATATATATTTATATCAGGATTGTGAACATCCACAGATACCTGTGGAAATGCTTCCAGTATTTCCACTCCCATCATAGCACTAAAATCCATCGATTTAATAGGAAATGTTTTATCACTTCTGTGTGTATTTATTTTAAAGGTTTTTATTTTTTGTTTTTCGCACAGATATTTAAAAAGCTCCTTGGTTTTTTTCTTTATTATTTCTACATCTTTCTCTGTTTTGACAGAGGGGCTTATCAAAACTATTCCAAATATCTTTTTAACCTTTTCTATTATTGCATCCATATCCTCCTCGTGCTGAGTTTCTATAACTGCTTTGCCTTGATCCTTATATACCACTATGTCACGAAATTCTTTCAGTGAGAATTTAATTTGCTCAACAAGCTTATGTTCAAAAGAACCTCTGTTTTTTCCCTTTAAAAAAATTTCTCCAAAGCTTACTGCAAGTAAATTATACATTGTTTTTTCCTTTCATTACATCATTATTTTTCTGATATTATTTACTGATTGCTTTATATTCTCTATAACATAATCTATTTCCTCTAGGTTGTTAAAATATCCAAAGCTGATTCTTATTGTACCTTCAATATATTCCTCGTCTAAGCCTATCGCCTTTAAAATCCTGTTATCTGATTTAACCTTTGAGGAGCAGGCTGATCCTGTTGATACATAGATCCCCTTATCCTCCAGATAATGAACAAGCACCTCGCCTTTAATATTCTTAAATGATACATTTAAAATATGGGGAGCGCTTTTTTTTGTTAAGTCGCTGTTAATTTTTATATCCTTTATTTCTTGTTCCAGCCTGCTGCCATATATCCTTTTCAGTTCATACAGCTTTTCGGTATCATCTGTGTAATTATTATATACAAGCTCACATGCTTTTCCGAAGCCTACTATACCCGGTGTATTTTCTGTACCCGGACGGATTCCTTTTTCCTGATTTCCTCCCCAAAGTATAGGATTCAGTTTGCAGCCTGTTCTTATATACAATCCTCCGACTCCTTTTGGTCCGTGTATTTTATGACTGCTGAAGGAGATAGTATCTGCCATAATTTTAGCTGTGTCAATTTTTATTTTACCATATGCCTGTATTGCGTCTACATGAATTTTTGTTTTTTTATTTTTCTCTTTTACAGTCTTTATAATATCATTTAAATCTTGCACTGTACCGACTTCATTATTTACATAAATAACTGAAACAAGCAAAGTATTTTTGTCAACGAGCTGATTTAGCTGTGACACATCTATATAGCCATTGCCATCTGTATTTAGGTATCTGATATCCAGCTTATCTTCAAAATGTTTAAAAACATTATATATTGACGGATGCTCTATCCTCGTTGTTACTATATTTTTCTTTTCTCCGATATCATTAAATAATGATAAATGACCGAGGACAGCAATATTATTGCTTTCTGTTCCGCCGCCTGTGAAGTATATTTCTTCTGCTCTTGCATTTATCAGCCTTGCTGCAGCTTTTCTGGAATAATCAATTTTCTTCTCTATTTGGAGTCCTTTTCTGTGAGCTGATGACGGATTTCCATAATTGTTCTCATATGTATCAATAATTTCTCTCATAACCTCAGGTCTTACCTTTGTTGTTGCACTATTATCCAAATAAATTTCCATTATCCTCATCCTTATAGTTTTTTACGATTAAAAATGACTTGTTTGAAAAAAAAAATTAAAATACCTTTTTTTTATCTAAAAAAAGCTTGCAAAAAAAAGATAAATTTGCTATAATTAATTTTGGTTATCCCCCCCGATAACCAAAATATATTCCCAATACCCCTTTTATGCATATTAATGCTTCACAATTATGGCCCCGTGGCCATTTTTGTGTTTTTGGGGTATTTGGGACTTATTTATACTCTTTAGCCATTTCAGCCAAATACAGCTCTGATGCTTTGTTTACTGTCTTATTATTAACCGAATCATATACTATATCATCTATAGCTCTTATCGGAAGTACATTATTCGATGTACCGGTGATAAAGGCTCCGTCAAATTTCTTTAGCTCGCTAATATTAATTCTGCGTTTTTCAACTATAATTCCGTTTCTTTCACATACCTCAACAACCTTACCTCTCGTAACACCTAACAAAACCTCACTGTCCATTGAAGTAACAAGCTTATCATCGCATACGAAAAAAACATTTGATTTGCTGCCTTCACTTATTGTATCATCATTATTTACTAAAATTGCTTCAAATGCTCCATTCTCCGAAAGTGATTTGTCAATGCTGTCTCTGAGCTCTGTTTCAAAAAATTTAACATTTGGATTTTTTCTGTGTTTTTTTAATGTAATTACATATATTCCGTTTTTAAACATCTCCGCAGTCGGATAAGAGCTCTTTACATAATACATTAAAACGACAGGTTCATCATCCTTAATAAAAAATGATACTCTTATGTTGCAATTTGTAAATTCATTTTCTGCTATCAGAAGCTCAACTGAAGCTTTAAATCTGTTAAATTCAAGCGTTTCATTGTAGCCGCTAAGATTTAAGCTGTTATTCAGCCTTTCTAAGTGTTCTTTCAGAAATATTGGTTTTTTATCTATTACCCTTATAACCTCGTATATTTTGGCAGTATCCTGCTCCAATAATTCATATAAGCTTTGCTTAGAAATCAGCCTGCCGTTTATAATATTTTTTTCTGATACTACATTAATCATTTATGTTTTTACCTTCCTTCCAAAATAAATTATTTTCTTTTTGAAATTCCTCTAAACTGTATACTTTTTTATATTTTTCCCAATGTTCGGGAAATAATTTCACATATGAATTATGTTTTAATCTGGAATCTATAAGCAATACTGTTCCCAAATCCTCCTCTGTACGAATTACTCTGCCTGCTGACTGGAGTATTTTGTTGAAGCCGGGATATTTATATGCAAATTCAAAGCCCATATGGAATTTATCATCAAAAAAGTCCTTAATAATATTTCTCTCAAAGGATATTTGAGGTATTCCTGTACCTATTATAACCGCACCAATCAATTTTTCAAGGGGTAAATCAATCCCTTCTGAAAAAATACCTCCAACGACAGTAAAAAGAACAACATTTTTTTCTGCGTCAAATCTATTTACTATTTCTGTTTGTTCTTCTTCTTTAAGATTTTGACTTTGGACAATTATATTTTCAGTTGAATAATAATCCTTATATGCAGACACAACCTTATCCATATAGCTGTAGGACGGGAAAAAAACCATATAATTTCCTGATTTTTCGGTAATGGCACAATTTATATAATCACATACCCTTCTTATATTATTAATTCGTTCTTCATACTTCATAGAAATATCTGCGGTAATCATAATGTTTAAATTATTAATATCGAAGGGGGATTCTAATTTTAATATATAATCTTCGTCGTCTCCTCCCAGTAAATATCTGAAATATTTTAAAGGAGTCAAGGTTGCCGAAAAAAATATTGATGCTGTTGCATTTTTTTCTATTTCCTTTAATATTGAGGACGGGTCAATCAGAAAAATTTTCACTTTTGTTATACCGCCGTTGAGCTCCGAATAGTAGCAAAAATTATCATCTGCAATTTCCGAGATTTTTATAAAAAAAATGCTTTTAAAATACAGTTCCATCAACTGATCGGGTATATTATCGGTTTTTATGTCATTAATATATTCTTCGGCTTCATCTGCAAATTTTCTCAATGCTTTAATTAAATCAGTCGGTTCATTTTCTAAAAT
>DAIUCB010000135.1:0-7874 GCA_036846385.1 Bacillota bacterium
GCTCAATGGCAGGGTTTATTATTTATTCACTAAATAGAAAATATAGATTTATCAAATCTAAAGGACGGAATATACAAAGGCAAGTACAATTCCTTCCCTGTATCAGCAGAGGTAAATGTAAAAATTGAAAATCACGTAATTACCGAAATAGAGCTGATAAAACACAACAACGGCAAGGGTCAGGCTGCAGAGATAATACCCTCAAAGGTAGTGGAAGCTCAAAGCCTGGAGGTAGATGCAATATCAGGAGCTACCTACAGCAGCATGGTAATACTGAAAGCAATAGAAAATGCACTGAAGCTATACTAACATTATATAGAAAAAAATGAATATTCTCGAAAAAGCAGCCATATAAAATGTCAATTGAATATATCGCAAATTAACCTCTCATCCTATTAAGTATCATGGTGAGAGGTTTTAAAATTACAACTATCGGTAATCTGCTAACAATTATTCATAACTAAAAATCATACAATAATAATTTTTATAATAGTTGTAAGCAGGTTCGTTATTTGATAAAATATAATAGTCTTAAAAAGATAGAACTGAAACTAAATTTGCATACAGCACCATTGAAAACGAGGTGAAATAAATGAAAATAGGGATGCCATCATTAGTCGAACATACAACAATAAATCAGTCGATAGATTTATGCACAGAATTAAACCTAAGCTTTATTGAGCTTAATATGAACCTGCCTTATAATCAGATACAAAATATAAATCCGGAAGAGCTCAGAAAAATGACCAAGGAAACAAATATACAATTTACAATGCACATGCCTGATGAGGCAGATCCGGGATCCTTTTACGAAAGTGTAAGGGAAGGCTATGTCAGTCTGTTTTCAGATACTCTCGACTGGGCTCATGAAGCGGGAATAAAGCTGTTGAACATGCATATAATTGAAGGAGCAAAAATGACACTGCCGGATAAAATAGTATATATCTACGACCAATACAGCAACCAATATCAGCATAGCTTTGTAGAATCAATAAAAGAATTATCATCCAAGGCAGAAAGCTTCGGTATAACAATTGCCATCGAAAACAGTCACAACTTCGGGCAAAAGTATATACAGCAGGTATTGGACAAAGCAATCCGATATCCCAATATCAAACTCACCTGGGATACAGGACATGATGCAAAAAGCAAATTTACAGACAAAGAATATCTGATGAAAAATAGGGACAAAATCGTACATATGCACCTCCATGATGCAATAGGAAATAAGGATCATCAAATACCCTTTGACGGAGAGCTGAATATAGAAGAATTAATCACATTTGCCAAACAGCAGGATATTACAATGCTGATAGAGGTAAAAACAGCAGCAGCCTTAAGAAAGTCGGTACGGATTTTAAGAGAGAAAAAGCTGATATAAACGTGAATAAAGTATATAGATATATTACGGATATATTCTCAATCGTAATACGTCGATTATTGTCGGGAAATGGAATAAAATGATAAAAAGCTGGTTTTATTGTATAATTTAGACAATAAAAAATGAGTTGTATTACAATATATATACTTGCAAATGTAATTGGAAGTGATATAATTATTTGAGAAATATTACTACATTATTACACAAAAAAACTATAAATATAACATAATATGATATTTAATACATAATATTTCAACAGAGGGGTATAGCATGCCAAAAATATATAAATATCTTTATGAAATTTTAAACAAACATCGAAAATATATTCCTATACTAATCGATACCTGTATAGCAGTATTCTCTTATATTGTGCCGTTTGCGCTCTCAGGACTTCACCCAACAAAAGTAGCTATAATTAAAGACACCATACTGTTATATCTTGGAATATACATAGAGATATTTATAATAATGAGAGCGTATAAAAACATGTGGAGATACACAGGTATTGAGGATTTATACCGTTCTTTGCTGGCATCTTTGGCTGCAAATATTGTTTTTTATGCTTTTATGAAGATTATCGATATGAAGGTTCCGTATTATGTTTATCCGATAACCACCGCAGTATCCTGTGCATGTACATTGTCAGTCAGAATACTTTACAGAGCAATACTGATAATAGGCAGCAGAAATACAGCAGAGGGTAAGCAAACCAATTTGATGATAATCGGAGCAGGACAAGCGACAGCTTTGATGATAAACGAAATAAACTCCAACAACCGCAACAATTACTCGGTGAGATGCATAATAGATGATGACAGAACAAAAATAGGACGAGACTTCAAATCAATACCGGTAGTAGCAGACACAAGCAAAATACTGGAAATGGCAAAAAAATATGAAATAGAAGAAATAGTGATTTCCATACCGTCCCTTGATAAACAGAATAAAAAACGTATATTGGATATATGTGCAAATACCCGCTGTAAGCTAAAAATATTGCCTGAGATTTACAGCCTGATAACCGACGGAGGCTACAATAACCTAATCGGCAAAATAAGAGATGTAGAGGTAGAGGATCTGCTAGGGAGAGACCCGATAGTACTTGACTGCCGGATAACGAAGGAATACATACAGGACAAGGTAGTTTTGGTAACAGGTGGTGGCGGCTCCATAGGCTCAGAGCTTTGCAGGCAAGTAGCTTCATATCATCCAAAAAAACTGATGATTCTTGACATCTACGAAAACAACGCCTACAATATACAACAGGAGCTGATCAGAGCGTATGGCAATAAGCTTAATGTTGAGGTAGAAATAGCCTCAGTAAGAGATAAAAACAAATTAGAAAAAATCTTTTCAACTCAACACATAGACATAGTATACCATGCAGCAGCACACAAGCATGTGCCTCTGATGGAAAAAAATCCTGAGGAAGCAATAAAAAATAACATAATAGGTACATATAACACAGTATTGATGGCAGATAAATATAAGGTAAAAAGATTTGTTCTCATTTCAACCGACAAAGCAGTCAACCCGACCAATATCATGGGAGCAACAAAAAGAATCTGCGAGATGATAATCCAAGCATTCGACCTGTGCAGCAAGACAGATTATGTGGCAGTGCGCTTCGGTAACGTATTAGGCAGCAACGGCTCGGTAATTCCTCTGTTTATACAGCAAATCAAATCAGGAGGACCTGTTACCGTTACCCATGAGGAAATCACCAGATATTTCATGACGATACCAGAGGCAGTACAGCTGGTAATGAGAGCCTCGGCTATAGCAAACGGCGGTGAAATATTTGTCTTGGATATGGGAGAGCCTGTTAAAATAAAGGATTTAGCCTATAACCTGATACGTCTGTCAGGCTTGACACCAAACGAAGATATAAAAATCAGCTACACAGGCCTCAGACCCGGAGAAAAACTCTATGAGGAGCTCCTGATAGCAACAGACAGCGGTCAAATAAAAACCGACATAGAAAAAATATTCATAGAAAGACCAACAGAAATAAATGCAAAGGATTTGTATGAAAAAATAAAAAGACTGGAAAAATCAGCAGCCGATATGGACACAGCAACAGAAATATCACTGATAGAAGAGCTTGTGCCAACCTACATAAGAACACCGAACAACAGCAAACCAGTAAAAATAATACAGACAGAAGACGAACAATTACATAAAAACGATAGTGAAATAATATTGAATGTTTTAAAAACAGAGACGGCATAAAAATGATAATAAAAACTGCACAAATACTTGAGAAGCTAACAAATATGATTATATTACTATCACTTTAATGGAATTAATAAAGTGATAGTATTGTAGTTTTTGTATATTGGTAGGAATAGGACAGATGGGTAGTATTGAGTTGTAGATTTAGGGTGAATCATTAGTATTTTAATGGAGAACTTCGTTGAGATTTATTATCAAGTTTATTATAAACAAAAATAAAGCTGAAATCAAAAGTATTTACTATAAAGGATTTAGTTTAATTGAAATTATTGTGGTTGTTGCAGTTTTGGGAATTTTTGCAACGATAGCAATTCCAAGATATGCTAATGTTGCAAAAATTGCTAAAGACAACATTTGTTATACTAATTGTTTGCATCTTGAAAAAATGTACCATGCATATTTGATTCTGAAAGATATTGAGCACTCTGAAATTATATTTACTACGTTTTTGAATGAATATGGAGGTTACATATGTCCTAATGGTGGAGAGATAGTTTATATTGATGGAAAGGTTAGATGTAAGTTACATGATGAAGTTGTTGGTGATGATGAAAGTGTTCCTTATTTGTAATATTATGATTGAATGGTGATGACGTCGTGGGAATTGGAATAGGACGAGCCACAATATGTAGCATAAAAAATATAAAAAAATATAAAGTTATGCTATATACAGATGAAAGCAACTACTCGAGTTTTTCGATGAGTTGGAATTCTTTATATAAGTTATCTAGTGTATAATATAGTCGATGAATGAGGTGAACTGATGAACTCTGAATTAATCATGTATCAGACAGAAGATGGTTTAACTAAAATAGAAACAAAGTTTGATGGTGATACTGTTTGGCTTTCAATAGATCAAATGGCAGAGCTATTCCAACGAGACAAGTCAACAATTTCAAGACATATAAAAAATATTTTTGCTGAAGGGGAACTTGAGCGTGATTCAGTTGTTGCAAATTTTGCAACAACTGCGGCTGATGGTAAAACTTATCAGGTTGATTATTATAATCTCGATGTAATAATCTCTGTGGGATACAGAGTAAAATCGCTACGTGGTACACAGTTTAGAATTTGGGCAAATAGCGTTTTGAAAGAGTACCTAAAAAAAGGGTTTACCATGAATGACGATCTTCTAAAGAATGCAGGAGGCGGCAATTTTTTTCAAGAACTTCTTGAACGTATCCGAGATATCCGTTCAAGTGAGAAAGTCTTTTATAGGCAAATACTTGATATCTATGCAACGAGTATTGATTATAATCCAAGAGCATTAGAATCGGTAGAGTTTTTCAAAATAGTACAGAATAAAATGCACTTTGCTGCTCATGGACATACAGCTGCAGAAATTATATTTCTACGTGCTGATGCAGACAAGGCCTTTATGGGAATGACATCCTTTGATGGTAAGAGCTTAAGAAAGTCTGATGCATCTATTGCAAAGAATTATTTAAATGAAGATGAGATTAAAATTTTAAATAGACTAGTAACTGCTTATTTAGAGTTTGCTGAACTACAAGCTATTAGACAAAGACCTATGTACATGAAGGATTGGATAGAGAAATTAGATGACTTTATTAAGATGAGTGGAAGTGAATTGTTGAATCATGCGGGGAAGATTAGTCATGAAGAAGCAAAGATTAAAGCAGAATTGGAGTATGAGAAGTATAAAGAAAGAAGTAAAGACCAATTGACGCAAGTTGAGAGAGATTTTATTGAACATGTGAAAACTGCTCAGAAGCAAATAGAACAAGGCCAAGGTAGAAATGGTGGGAGATAAAAATCACCTACCACCGATGGAAGATAGTAATATCAAGGGTTTGAGAAAAAAGTGGTCGAAGTGGTAGATAAAATCATAAACTTTATGATTGAATGTATATATCGTCGTGAGTATCGGAAAAGAATAACAAGCCAGCAAATGTAGTAATAGCAAGGGTTTTATAGGTTGAGTGTGTAGTTAGAATATTACAGAATGGTTACAAGGTTGACCATTCAATCAGTGGGAACGCTGAAAGGGTTGGAATTATACATATTAAAGGGTTTTAAGTATTTTACATATTTTTAAATAGATTTTAGCAAGGGGGATTATCATGGTAGAGAAGATTTGGCTTTCATCACCCCATATGAGCGATGAGGGATATGAACAAGAGTATATTAAGGAAGCTTTTGATACTAATTGGATTGCGCCATTAGGACCAAACGTAAATGGATTTGAAGAGGAACTAGCTGCAAAAGTAGGAGCGAAACATGCTGCTGCATTAAGTGCAGGAACAGCTGCTATACAAATGGCTTTAAAGGCTGCTGGAGTTGAACAAGGTGATATTGTATTTTGTCAGGACTTAACTTTCTCAGCTACTGCTAATCCCATTATATATCAAAATGCAACTCCTGTTTTTATAGATAGTAATTTTGAAACTTGGAATATGGATCCAGGAGCATTAGAAGTAGCTTTTGAAAAGTATCCTGATGTAAAGGCTGTTTTAGTTGTTCACCTTTATGGACTTTCAGCAGATATGGATCCTATTGTGGAGTTATGTAATAAGCATAATGTAACTTTAATAGAAGATGCTGCGGAGTCACTTGGGACAACCTATAAAGGTAAATATACTGGAACCTTTGGTGATTATGGTATCTTCTCTTTTAATGGAAATAAAATCATAACTACCTCTGGTGGAGGAATGTTAGTTTCTGATAATGAAGAGAGAATTGCTAAAGTAAGATTCTGGTCTACTCAAGCTAGAGAAAAAGCAAGACACTACCAACATGAAGAGATAGGTTATAACTATAGAATGAGTAATATTGTAGCTGGTATTGGTAGGGGTCAATTAAAAGTATTAGACAAAAGAGTAGCCAAGAAGAAATATATATTTGAGTTTTATAAGAGAGAACTTGGTGGGCTTGAAGGGGTTCAATTCATGCCTGTTAATGAGTGGAATGAACCTAATTATTGGTTGTCATGTATAACACTTAGTGGACAAGTTAGACCAATTGATATTATGGAAGCTCTTGAGAAAGAAAATATCGAATCTAGACCTATCTGGAAGCCAATGCACATGCAGCCTGTGTTTGAGAAGTATGATTTCATTTCATATTTCGAAGCTAATGATGTTAGCAAATTAGTGGCCGCGACAAAAGAGGAACTGTTAAATGATGATAACAAGCCTCATATAAACAAGAATAAAAGTAATAAGCATAGTGTTTCGGAAGATATATTTAATAAAGGAGTTTGCTTACCGAGTGACACTAAAATGACTGATGAAGATTTATTTAGAGTATGTAACGTTATTAAGGAGTTGTGGAAGTAGTATGCGGAACATCAACTTATTTATAAAGAGATTAATTGATTTCTTTGGAAGTTTGATAGGTTTAATTATCATTTCACCTATATTAATTATTATCGCATTCATAATTAAATTAACATCAAGAGGCCCTGTTTTTTTTAAACAAGAACGACTTGGTAAAGATGGCAAGGTGTTTAAGATTTTTAAGTTTAGGACGATGGTAGTAAACGCTGAGAAAATCGGTGATGGGCTTAGAGTAAAGAGTGAGAATGATAATAGAATTACTAGAATAGGAAAGCTTTTAAGAGCTACTAGTTTAGATGAGCTACCACAGCTTTTTAATGTATTAATCGGAGAAATGAGCATGGTAGGTCCAAGACCGCCGGTTCCATATCATCCATATAAATATGAAGAATATGATGATTTTCAAATAAGAAGATTTGAAATGAAACCTGGAATGACTGGATTGACTCAGGTTACTGTGAGAAATTCTGTTCCTTGGGATGAAAGAATTCCTATTGATGTTGAATATGTAGATAAATTTAATGTGTGGCTCGATATCAAAATCTTATTTAAAACTCTACAGAAGATTTTTAAAAGAGAAAGTATATACACTCAAACAGAAAAAGAAGCTGTATTAGGTTCTAAGACGAATTTAAATGTTTAGTAAAACTGTAAAAGCGGGTGATATAAATGTGCGTAAGTATTCGAAAATTTGATGAAAAAGATATACCATATAAAGTTAAATGGATTAATGATGAAAAAAATAATAAGTATTTACATTATGATTTACCTCTAAGAGAGGATAAAACTTTAGTTTGGTTTAGGAGCATCAGGGATAGAACAGATAGAGTGGACTTTACAATTAATTATAACAATGAACCTGCTGGTTTAATAGGTTTACTAAATATTGATAGAAAAAATAAAAAAGCAGAGTATTATATTTGCCTTGGTGAAGAAAAGTTTAAAGGTAAAGGAATAGC
>DAIUCB010000136.1:0-7649 GCA_036846385.1 Bacillota bacterium
CGGTTCATTTTCTAAAATATTCGAAGCTTCAGTCATCATCTTCTTTATTTCTATAAATTTTTTATTTACATTGTTTAGTTCTCTGCTTATTTTTTTATTGATTTCCTTCATAAGCTTATATCCGTCGTAAAATTCTTCCTTGTTAATTTCCGGCGAATACATATTTCTAGCTCTATCTTCAAGATTATGAGCTTCATCTATAAGCAGTATATCATTTGTGTTTTTTAAAAAATCGTCTCTTTGCAAAGATACTCTGGGATCAAAGTAATAATTATAATCGCAAATCACTACATCTGACATATAGCTCAGCTCCAGACTGAATTCAAATGGACATATTTCATTTTCTAAACATATTTTTTCTATATAATCTCTGTCAAAAAGACAGTCATTTTTAACTGAATCATGCAATACATCATTAACCTTATCGTAATATCCTCTTGCATATTGGCATATTTCCGGATCACAGCTGCATTCCTCCTGAAAACATATTTTTTCCTTTGCGGTAATAATGACTGTTCTTAGTCTAAGTCCATTTTCAATCATTATTTTCATAGTGCTAAAGGCGATACTTTTCGTTGATGACTTGGCTGTTAAATAAAAAATTTTAGAATTTTGTTTTGTATTCAAAGCTTTAATAGCGGGAAATAAGACGGAAATTGTTTTTCCTACGCCTGTAGGTGCCTGAGCAAAAAGCTTTTTTCCGGCCTTTATAGTTTTGTATACCGCAACTGAAAAATCTCTTTGTCCTTTTCTGTAATCCTTAAAAGGGAATTTCAACTGACTTATAGTTTCGCTTCCGGTTTTATGCAAGCTGATTATTGTTTCTGCCCAATCTATATATTTCTCAATCAAGTTATAAAAGAAAACTTCTAATTCATCAAAACTAAAATTATATAACAAGCATTTGGTTTTTTTCGTTTCAAGGTTGTAATATCTCAGCTGAACCTGAATATTTTTTATACAGTTCTGTACTGAATAAATATAGGCGTAGCATTTTGCTTGTGCAATATGGGCTGTATTATAGTCTTCATTTATAAGTTCTAATGATCTGTATGTCGATTTAATTTCATCTATAACAATCCGCTCTTCATCAATTATTAATCCATCAGCTCGACCCTCAATTATAAAATTTATATCATTGAATACTAATTCGTGCTTTAAAAAAAATTCTTTTTGATAGCCGATACCCATTTCGGATTGAAGAAGCTTATGTGCCTTTACTCCCTCCATTGCTCTGTCTGCACTCATTGCTTTAATGCTAAGGTCACCGCTTCTGTAAACAAATTCTACTAATTCTCTGACTGACAGCTTTATATTATCCATACTTTCACCTTTATTCGTATATATCCTCAGAGTAAATGCTAAATCTATATTTGATTTATTGATTAAAATATATTAAACAAACGAAAAAAATAAACACTAATTACAGTGCTTATTATATCAAATATTTTATAATATTTAAACGTTTATTTTAAATACTGCACACATTTTACCCTGTTACCATCAACGGCAAACTCATCCGATAAACCCTCCACAAGCATTAAGCCTCTGCCTGAATCATTAAAATCATAGTGACCGTATGGTTTATGATTGTATTTTATGCCTAATCCTTCGTCAGAAACCTCAATAATAATACACAAATTATTAATAAAAACATCAATATTAAGAACTTTGCCGTAATCTTCATGATTGCCGTGCTTAACTCCATTAATGATAAGTTCATTTAAAATCAGTCTTGTATTAAAAAAGGTATTATCAGTTAAACCCTCTTGTATACTTGAGAGGATATCCTCAACAACATACTTGACTTCACTGATATTGCTGTGAATTTTCCTCTGCATCTTATAATTCATAAATCTGCCTCCTATTTTAATTAATATACCCCCTTTTTATTGTCTTAAACGGTTGTATATTAATTATCATAAGATATTTTTATTTTTATTTTTCTTGTTCCAATCCCATAATGTTTTCAAATAAACTCCAGGCTTCCTCTACTCCTGCCTTTGAAGCTGCCGAAAAAGGCAATATTAAATTATTATCTTTTATGTCCAGACATTTTTTAATTACAGATATACATTTTATTTGTTGAGACCGTGACAATTTATCTGCCTTTGTAGCAATTACATAACCTGTAAAATTGTAGCTTTTAATCCATTCATACATATGCCGGTCATTTATGCCCGGCTCATGTCTGATATCAACCAGGAGAATTACCTCTTTAAGCTGATTTCTGCCTTTTAAATAGGTTTCTATCATTAAGCCCCATTTATCCTTTTCCTGTTTTGATACCTTTGCATATCCGTATCCCGGTAAATCTACAAAATTAAATTGATCATTGATGTTATAAAAATTTATCGTCTGTGTTTTTCCCGGCTGTGCACTGGTTCTGGCAAGCTTTTTCCTGTTGACCATTGCATTTATCATAGATGACTTGCCAACATTCGATTTGCCTGAAAATGCAATTTCCGGTACTACCGTACTCGGATATTGCTCTTTTTTTGCAGCTGTAATTAACAATTCAGCCTTTCTGATTATCATATGATATTCCTTTCTTAATTATATGATTTAAACCATAGCTTCACTTACTACCTGATTGATTGTGTCAACATAAACTATTTCAAGGGACTTTATAATTTTAGAATCTATTTTAGATACTTCGCTTTTATTTTTTGAGCAAAGAATTACCTTTTTTATTCCTGCTCTGTTTGCTGCAAGAAGTTTTTCCTTTAATCCGCCGATAGGTAAAACTCTCCCTGTTATTGTTATTTCTCCGGTCATTGCTACATCTTTCCTCACAGGTCTTTTGGTCAATGCAGAAATTACTGCCGTTGCCATAGTTATGCCTGCCGAAGGACCATCCTTTGGTATTGCTCCCTCAGGTACATGTATGTGAATATCTGTTTCTTTAAATATATTATCAGCTATATCGTACTTGGTATTATTAGATTTTATATAGCTTATTGCTGCCATAGCCGATTCCTTCATTACATCCCCCAGTTGACCTGTAAGCTGAAGCTTTCCGTCACCTTTCATTGTGTTTACCTCGACAAATAAGGTTTCTCCGCCTACTGAGGTCCATGCGAGCCCTGTTACTACACCTATTTGATTTTCCTCATAGGCAGTTTCATAGCTGTATTTAGGCAATCCTAAGAAATTTTTTAGGTTCATGCTGTTGATAGTCACTGATTTTTTATTATGCTCAACTATTTGCACTGCTGCTTTTCTAACCAGCTTTCCAATACTTCTTTCCAGATTTCTGACGCCCGATTCTCTTGTATATTTTTGAAGTATTTCAATTATCGCATTCTTAGATATTTTAATTTGTTTTTCCTTTAATCCATGCTCCTCAATCTGTTTTTTAATTAAATATTTATCTGCAATATTGCTTTTTTCTTCATCAGTATAGCCTGATATTTCGATTACTTCCATTCTGTCAAGCAAGGGTCTCGGTATTGTAGCTGTAGAATTTGCGGTAGTAATAAACATTACATGTTCTAAACTGAAGGGAGCTTCAATATAATGGTCGGTAAATGTATTGTTCTGTTCCGGATCCAAGGCTTCAAGCAAAGCTGATGCAGGATCTCCTCTGAAATCATTTGCAAGCTTATCTATTTCATCAAGTAAAAAAACAGGGTTATTAACCTTCACCTTTGCCATTGACGAAATTATCCTGCCCGGAATCGCACCGATATAGGTTCTTCTGTGGCCTCTTATTTCTGCTTCATCTCTCATGCCTCCAAGAGCTATACGTACGAATTTTCTGTTCATTGCTCTTGCTATCGATTTAGCAATTGAGGTTTTTCCAACTCCCGGAGGTCCTACAAAGCAAAGTATCGGTCCCTTCATATTTTTATTTATATGTTTAATTGCCAAATACTCTAAAATTCTTTCTTTTATTTCTTCGAGTCCGTAATGATCTTCATTGAGTATTTCTCTGGCTTTTTTCAGGTCGGTATTATCCTTTGTTTTTTTATCCCAGGGTAAATCTATGAGCCAATCTACATATGTTTTAATTACCCCTGTATCAGGCGAGGAGGAAGATATTTTAAGTAGCCTCATTATCTCTTTTTCAGCCTTTTCCTTTACTTCCTTAGGCATTTTGGCTGAAGCTATTTTCTTCATATACTCTTCAACCTCTAATTCTACGCTCTCGTCCTCTCCAAGTTCTTTTTGTATTGCCTTCATTTGTTCCTTAAGATAATAATCTCTCTGAAATTCACTTACCTGTTTTCTAACCTGCTCATTTATCTCATCTTCGATTTGAAGAACCTTTATTTCTTTGGCAATATATTTATTAAGCTGTTCAAGTCTCTCATATGGATCAAATATCTCTAAAAGCTCTTGTTTTTGTTCAGGCTTAAGGTAAATGTAGGAGGCTAAAACATCCGCAAGCTTATCGGGATTCTTAATTCCTTTAAGTGAAGAAACAGCATCCGGAGCAACCTTATTATATATTGAAGAATATTCTTCAAACAGATTAAGTGATAATCGTATAATTGCTTCTAGCTTATCCTCTATGGGAAAACCAATTTCATATGTATATTCATCCACAACAATTTCGAAAAATGGTTCCTGCTGCGTAATTTCAACTATTTTAGCTCGGCTCAGACCTTCTACCAATACCCTGATATTATCTCCCGGCATCTTTATCATTTGTTTTATTTTACATATAACACCTGTTTCATAAAAATCATCTTCCTTTGGTGAATCTATATCAGGTTCTTTTTGAACGGTAAGAAAAATATCGGAATCCTCAAGCATAGCTTCTTCTAATGCATTGATTGATTTTTCTCTGCCGATGTCAAAATGTATAACCATGTTAGGAAATATTCCAATTCCTCTGATTGGAATCAAAGGTAATTTATTTCTTTCTATTTTATAATTCTGAATCATTATTTTCTCCTTATCTTAAGGTAGATTATATTTAAAAACTGCCTACTTAAAGGCAGGCAGTTTTATGATGCGTTTTCTTCTTTATCAGCTATAGACTTTTTGCTTAATACTAGCTTGGGTTCACTTTTATTAATAATTGTATCCTTTGTTATTACACACTTTTTAATATCTTTTCTGGATGGTATTTCAAACATAACATCTGTCATAGTGCTTTCAAGGATACCTCTTAGCCCTCTTGCGCCTGTATTAACCTCTAATGCCTTGTTTGCAATTTCCTCTAATGCTTCCTTTTCTATTTCCAGTTCAACATTATCCATCTTGAACAATTCCTTATATTGCTTAACCAATGCATTCTTAGGCTCTGTAAGTATAGATATCAAAGCAGTCTTATCAAGCTTTTCAAGAGCTACAATGACCGGCAGTCTTCCTATAAATTCAGGTATAAGTCCGAATTTAAGCAAGTCGGCAGATTGAATTTGTTTTAACAGTACATCCATGTCTTTAACTACATTTTCTGAAATATCAGCACCAAAGCCTATGCTTTTTTTGCCTATTCTTTTTTGTATGATTTTTTCTATTCCGTCAAATGCTCCGCCGAGTATAAACAATATATTTGTTGTATCAATTTGTATGAATTCTTGATGTGGATGCTTTCTGCCTCCCTGAGGCGGCACATTGGCAACTGTTCCTTCAAGTATTTTCAAAAGAGCCTGCTGAACGCCTTCACCGCTTACATCTCTTGTTATTGAAGGATTATCCGATCTTCTGGAGATTTTATCTATTTCATCTATATATATTATACCCTTTTCTGCTCTTTCTATTTCGAAATCTGCAGCTTGAAGCAGTTTCAGCAATATATTTTCTACATCCTCGCCTACATATCCCGCCTCGGTGAGAGAGGTCGCATCAGCTATGGCAAAGGGAACATTCAATAGCTTTGCTAAGGTTTGTGCAAGATATGTTTTACCGCTGCCTGTAGGTCCCAAAAGTAAAATATTACTTTTTTGGATATCTACTCCGTCGCTTTTTGATTTATAGTTTATTCTTTTATAATGATTGTATACGGCTACAGCCAATGCTTTTTTTGCATTATCCTGCTGAATAACATATTCATCAAGCTTCTCTTTTATTTCCTTTGGTTTTGGAAGCTCTCCAAAATCGTAATCATCATACAAATCTATATCATCGTCTACTATGTTGTGACATAAATCTATACATTCATCGCAGATGTATACATCAGGTCCTGCTATGAGCCTCCTGACCTGTTCCTGAGATTTTCCACAAAAAGAGCATTTTATTTGCTTTTCACTATTTTTAGCCATTACAACACTCCTTTATTTTCTTTTTACAATAATATCATCAATTATGCCATATGCTTTGGCTTCCTCAGCTGTCATGAAGTTATCTCTGTCGGTGTCTTTTTCAACCTTTTCTAATGGCTGACCTGTTCTTTCACTAATAATATTATTTAGGTTTTCTCTTGTTTTTATAATCCTGTCTGCGTGAATTTTAATGTCTGACGCTTGACCCTTCATTCCGCCCAGCGGTTGATGTATCATTATCTCAGAATTCGGAAGTGCAAATCTTTTTCCCTTTGCACCGGACAGTAATAAAAATGCTCCCATGCTTGCTGCCATCCCTACGCATATTGTAGATACATCGGGCTTAATATACTGCATCGTATCAAATATAGCCATTCCGGCAGTTATTGAACCTCCGGGGCTGTTTATATATAATTGTATATCCTTATCCGGATCCTCAGATTCAAGAAATAAAAGCTGAGCTACAATCACACTTGCCGTTACATCATTTACCTCGTCACTTAATATTACTATTCTGTCCTTTAACAGTCTAGAGTATATATCATAAGATCTTTCACCTCTACCGGTTTGCTCTATTACATAAGGTATCAACGCCATATTAATTCCTCCTATTTATTAAATATCGTTGTATTAATCATTACATTTTTATCTTAATTATATCTTAATTTTCATTTATTGTTACTTATTTTATTTACTTATTTCATTATCTTCTTTTTTATCAACAAGAACAGCACTGTCTACAAGCATTTCAATTACTTTTCTTTTTCTTATCGGTTCTTCAATATAAGTTGCACTTGATTCCAATATACTCTGCTTGACTGCTTCTTTTCTGTCTTCTTCAACCTTATAAGCTTCTACAAGCTTGTTAATCTCTTCGTTTATTTCTTCCTCAGTAGCGGATATTCCTTCCTTTTCAATTATGGCAGTAAGCACCAAATCAGCCTTTACATTAAATTCCGCTTTACTTCTGGCACCTTGCTTGTATTGTTCTACAAAGGATTTAATCAAATCATCCATTTCCTTGCCTGTAAAGCCCCGGTTACGGAATTGATGTTCATAATTTTTTGCTAAATAATCAATTTCTCTTTCAATTAATATCTCAGGTATTTTAACATTAGATTCCTTAACTATTTTAGAGATAATATTGTTATCATTGGTTATTTTTACATTATCCTTGGCTTTTTGCTCAAGAGTTTTTTTAGTATCTGCCTTTAGCTCTTCAAGAGTATCAAATTCACTGACATCCTTAGCAAATTCATCATCAATTGCAGGAAGCTCTTTAGTTTTTATTTCATGAATTAAAACCTTAAATGTATCATCCTTTTCCTTTAAATCCTCTGAATGGTATTCATCAGGAAAAGTAACATTAATTTCTGATTCTTCATACTTATTTTTACATATAAGCAGATCTTCAAATCCCAGTATAAAAAAATT
>DAIUCB010000137.1:0-7646 GCA_036846385.1 Bacillota bacterium
ATAAGGATAACCATACGAAAAAGTTACAGTGTCTCCTTAATTTTAATTTTCATAATCTCAGGTATTATAACACAGATATTACAATTATTATCAATGATAATTTTTATAGTTAAAAATTTTTCTATAACTTTTTTTTATTGGTAAATTAATATTATATAAACTATAATTATAGTGATTTTAATTAATAATATTGCGGAGGATGTTATAATGACTTTAGTAAATACAAAGGATTTAAAAAAAGAGGAACTTCTTGACAGAGTAGAATCAGAGGCAGAACAGCTTTTCAGAAGCGGAACGTATTTCTGCAGCGAAGCTGTATTGCAAACTATAAATGAATTGTTAGGCGAGCCTTATGACAAAAATGTGGTTAAGTTGGCAAGCGGATTTCCTATAGGATTGGGCAAGTCAGGCTGCTTATGCGGTGCAGTTTCAGGAGGGCAAATGGCTCTTGGTATCGTATACGGAAGAGTTGAAGGTGAACCTATGAATGACAGGATGTTTGAAGAGGCTAAAAAGCTTCACGACTACATTAAGGATGAATATAAATCTACCTGCTGCAGAGTAATTACAAAAGAATGGCAGGGAGATGATTTTAAAAGTCAAGGAAGGAAAAATCACTGTATAAAAATTACGGGAAAAGTTGCCAGATGGATTGCAAATGAGCTTATTGAGGATGGTAAGGTTCAAGTAAATATATAAATAAAAGGAGCTTTGACGATAAATATCGGTCATTAAAGCTCCTTTTATATTATTAGTTTATGGTGCAACAGCTGGGGCCTGAGCTTGGAGGCGGCAGGGATGAATCAGGCTTTGATGTGTCAACTGAATCAAGCTTATCAACAACCTTAATTACTCCTCCAATCATGCCCATCCAGCAGCTAAAGTTAATATCCTTATTTTCAGGTGTAAATTCTATTATATTTTCACCTTTTTTAATTTTATACTCAAGCTTTAAAGCTTGAGCAATTATAGCATTATTGCAGGAATTTAATTCCTTGCCGTCAATAATCCATTTTACAGGTATTCCCTTTTGTACATAAAAAGCATTTGGTGTAAAACCATTTCTATCAGCAGTCATATTTATAATCTGAACACCATCTTTAATTGTTGCCTTTCCCACATTTGATTTAGGTGAAGGAAGATCATTACTGATTATATTATTATTATTATTATTGAAAGTAAATTTGTTCATGGAGTTAACATTAATACCTGCAATAGCAAGACCTCTGTTTCCCATAATCAAACCAAGAATAATTATGAAAGCACCACTTAATTTTAATATCTTTTTAGTATAGCCCTTAGCCAATAAGCCTGATAAAGCACCAAAGGCAAGCATAAGCGGAACGGTTCCCATAGAAAAAGCAAACATTGATAACGCTCCGGTTGATGCATTTCCGGTTCCAAGAGCAAAAATCTGCATAGTTTGAAGAGGTCCGCATGGCATAAGTCCGTTTAGCAAACCTACGATAAACGGAGATTTTGAATTGCTTTTAATTTTACACATTGAATGAGGTAATTTGATTTGAAGCTTCCTAAATAAGTTAAATCCTGCTATATTAAAGCCCATCATAATCATAAATATACCTGCAATTATTTGAACTGCAGCTTTAGCGGTAATTGAGGGTGAAAATACCGAACCTATGGCACCTATAATTCCGCCCAGTATGGTGTAAGCGCAAACTCTTCCTAAATTGTATAACAAAGATGGCTTAATAGCTCTGAGTTTATTTTTGCTTTCAGCAGATATACTTTGTGATAGCATAATTCCGCCGCACATACCTACACAATGAATAGATGTGAGAATGCCAACCAAAAATAATACAGCATAGGATGCGTTATTCAGCTTATCCTCCATGTTGAATCCGTCGGTTTTTAACCCAAGCAAAGCAACAGCTGCAAATATGATAAGAGCGCCCATAAAGATGTATCCTTTGGAATCATGAGTGCTGTAGCCGGCATTTTTGACGGCATTTTTGATGTTATCTATACTGCATAGCTTTTCGTTGTATTCTACATCTATTAATTGCTTTACATAGCTTGCTTTTGCATTAGTTACTCCGTTTAAAGCTGTAACTGCTTTTTCAACTTTATTTTCACATGAGGTACAGGTCATATCATAAATTTTGATTCTTACTTTTTTAAGCTTCATTAATTCGCTCCTCAAATTTATATTTGATAATTTCGATTATTGTATTCCTAACGCAAAATTTTATATAAAAATTATAAAAAATATATGTGAAGTTTTTATGGAGATACAAATATATATTTCAATAAAAAATTATATACATATTCATAAAATCTTCACATTTATCGATTAAAATATCATTTATAGCCGTGTCGTTATTATTATAGCTACAGTTAAGACTAACAAAAATTTTATGGGAGTGATACAAATGATAAACCAATTAAAAAAATTCATAGAAAATCTGGCAAAGGCTAATAAGGAAAGCTTTAATGGGAGACCGTTGGATTGCTGTATGTTAAATAAAACAAATAAAAGTGATAAATTAAAACAAAGTAAATAATACTAATAAAATACTAATATAATAAACCTTAAAACAAGAAATCAGTATGCTGAACTGATTTCTTGTTTGCTGTTATATATTTTTAGGCAATGTTACGGTAAATTTGCTTCCTGATTTTCCGTTGCTTTCAGCCGTAACTCTTCCCTGATGCGCAGCTACAATTGCTTTAACAACAGCAAGACCCATACCGCTGCCGCCGGTGTTTCCGGCTCTGGATTTATCCGCTCTGTAAAGATGTTCAAAAATATATGGCAAATCCTCTTTATCAATTCCGATGCCATTGTCTGTAACAGTTAATTCAACCATATTGTCTTTACAATCAACCGATATTGATATTTCACCATTTACAGCCGTATACTTTATTGCGTTAGAAATTAGATTTATTAAGACCTGACCGATTTTATCCTTATCTGCAAATATGCGGCAGGAATCTCCCTTTACGGTTAATGTAATATTTTTTTCCCTGATAAAGGATTCAAAATTCAACATAATTTTATTTGTGAACTCGAAAATATCAAAAAATGTTTTATTTAATAAAATATTATTGTCCTCTATTTCAGCTATTTTATCTATTCCGCTTAACATTCTTGTAAGTCTTAGAATTTCTTCATTGCAGCTTTCCAGCCTTTCCTTGTTTGGTTCCCATATTCCGTCTATCATAGCCTCAAGATTGCTTTGTAAGGTAGCAAGAGGAGTCCTTAATTCATGAGCGTAATCCTGAGCCAGTCTTTTTCTGATGGAATGCTGACGATTTAAAGTTGAAGCAAGGCTGTTTACACTGTTAATAAGCTTATCTGCTTCAATCGTATTTGACTTAATCTTAATTAAATCCTTATAGTTTCCTTCTTCAATTTTTTCTGTATGTTCAATAGCCTTCTTTATTGGACCTCCAATTTTATCAGCCATAAATATTCCGAATAAAACTGCAATAATAAAAGATAATACAGCTCCAAAAATAAATATTTGATTAAACATGTTAAGAAATTTAACATCATTTCCGTTATAATAAAATGGTCCATAATATCCTAAGGTTACATATCCGAAGAGTGTTCCATTTTTATTGATATCATAAGATTTCTCCATATATTCGCCGTCAAAGTTAAAATATATATTGTTCATATCCTTTTCAATATCCATAAGCATACTGCTGCACATAGTTTGATTGACCCAATTCATGCACCAAATCATGCTTTTATCCTTATTGTAAATGCTTAAAATGAAGCCTTTAGCTAATGCTGATTCGCCAATGCTTGCAAGGACAGTGCCGTTAGGAGGATTACCGTTGTTTTGGTATGCAGAAATAACCTGATTTACAATTTGGAGGCTGCTTTTTTCTATATTGTTTTGAATATAGGCTTCAAATTGTTTATTGAACATATATTTTGTTATATAAAAAAGCGAACCGACTAAAATAAAAGAAATAAGAAAATAGGAAATTATTAATTTTACCTTTAAACTAAATCTCATGGCAAGCTCCTCATTTATATATTAACTGTCCTCTCCCCCGAATTTATAACCAATTCCTCTGATTGTAATTATATAAATCGGATTTGAACTGTCAGCTTCTATTTTACTGCGCAAATTTTTTATATGCGAATCAACAGTACGATCGAATCCTTCATAATCCAAGCCAAGAGCAATTTCAATCAATTCTTCCCTTGTAAAAATTTTTTTAGGGTATTTTATCATTGCAGCGAGGATTTTGAATTCTGTGGGAGTAAGATTTATATCCTGACCTTTTTTTTTAATTATAAAATCATTAAAGTTAATTTCCAAATCACCGTTATTCCAGCTCATAAAATTAAAAAGCGGAGAAATTCCATCAGAGCATCTTCTGAGTAAGCTTCCAATTCTGACTACAAGCTCTCTGGGGCTAAAGGGCTTTGTCATAAAATCATCAGCTCCAATATTGAAGCCGTTGATTTTATCATCCTCATGAACCTTTGCCGTTAACATAATAATAGGTATTCTTGATTGCTTCCGTATTCTTTTACAAACCTCTTCACCTGAGATTTTAGGCAGCATCAAATCCAGTACTACCAGGTCCGGATTAATCCTTTCAAATTGATTTACCGCTTCTGCTCCGTCATAAGCAGTGAATACCGTATATCCGCTGTTTTCCAAATAAGCCTTAACTGCCTCTACAATTTTTATTTCATCATCTACAACCAGTATTTTATTGTATTCTGATTTCATGTATATCCTCCGAATAAAGCTATATTAATATACAATAGTATTTTAGCATAATATCACAAAATTATGAAGATTATGTGAAGATAACGAAAAAAATCAATTAAGTAATAGCTTTATAACTCTCCTTAATTGATTATTATTTTATATTTTATATAATATTTTTGACAGAAATTCCTTTGACCTGTCGTGAACAGGATTTGAAAAGAAGTCCCGAGGGTTATTCTCTTCAAGTATTTGCCCGTTGTCCATAAATAGTACTCTGTTTGCCACACTATTTGCAAAGCTCATTTCATGGGTAACAACAACCATTGTCATGCCATCCTCTGCAAGCTGCTTCATTAAATTAAGCACCTCACCTATCATTTCAGGATCGAGTGCTGATGTGGGCTCGTCGAAAAGCATTATTTCAGGATTCATTGCCAATGAACGTACTATAGCTATTCTTTGCTTTTGCCCTCCTGAAAGCTTAGATGGGTAGACGTCCTTTTTATCGGCAAGGCCGATTCTTTCCAAAAGACGTATTGCATTTTTTTCAGCTTCCTCTTTACTTTGAAGTTTAAGCTTAACAGGAGCCAAAGTAATATTTTCAAGAACAGTGAGGTGAGGGAATAAGTTGAAGTTTTGAAAAACCATACCCATTTTTTGTCTGATTTTATTAATATCACATTTTATGTCGGTAATATTATCACCCTCAAAATAAATATTTCCTGAATCAGGAGTTTCTAAAAGGTTGATACATCTTAACAATGTGCTTTTTCCGGAGCCTGAGGGACCGATTATTACAACTTTTTCACCTTTATTGATAGTTACATTGATATTTTTGAGTATTTCATTTTCTCCAAAGCTTTTATATAAATTTTTAATTTCTATCACTTTCAGACAATCTCCTTTCTATCATTTTTTGTACTGAGGATAATCCTATAACCATTATAAGATAACATGCGGCAATTGAATAAAGCGGGAAAAAAGCCTCGTAGGTCCTGCTTCTGATGATATCTCCGGCCTTTGTCAGGTCAATAATCGGTACATAGCCTGCAACGGCTGTTTCCTTTAACAATGCTATAAATTCATTTCCCAAAGCAGGTAAAATATTTTTTACGGCTTGGGGAAGTATAATAAATAACATTGATTTTTTATTGTCCAGGCCTAAGGACAGCCCTGCCTCCATTTGCCCCTTATCTACTGATTCAATACCGGCACGGGCTATTTCTGCCACATATGCACCTGAATTAATACCAAATGTTATTATTGCCACAAAAACACTGTTATCTATATTTATAAAAACAGTATAATACATTATTAATAATTGAACTACAACCGGAGTACCTCTTATAACGGTTACATATAGGCTGCAAATTTTATCAAGAACGAAAAGCTTTTTATTTTTTTTAGCTCCGGTTTTTATTATTGCTACAGTGAGACCGATTGTTATTCCTATCAAGGTTGCAAAAAAAGCAATAAATACAGTATTTCTGATACCTGTTAAAAACAGCTTATATCTTCCCTCCAGAATAAATGTTTTATTAAAGCTTTTTATAAGATCTTCCATATTTTCGACTCCTTTAATTAAAAGAGGCGATATTAATGTTCAATTTCGCCTCTGTATTTCATAGATTAAGCAGTAATTTATTATTATTTCGAGTGATTATTTATATATTCTTCAATTTTGCCTTCTGAAATCAATCTTTTTAATGTTTTGTTTATTGATTCGAGAAGCTCCTTATTCCCTTTTTTAACACAAATTCCATAGGCTTCGCTTATATCACCCAAAACCTTTGATTCAAGCTCATCATTATTTTTAACTATTTCCTCTGCGGTAAGCTTATCTATAACAACATTATCTACTCTGCCCGATATTAAATCCTGTGATGCTTCCAATGCGCTTTTGTAGGTTTTAACCTCGGCACCGGAGTCCTTTAAAGCGCCATCCTCCAGATTAATAGAATCTGTAATTGAAAGATCACCGGTTGTTCCTAACTGAACACCTATTTTTTTTCCTTTTAAA
This sequence comes from Bacillota bacterium, assembly GCA_036846385.1. Lineage (GTDB taxonomy): Bacteria > Bacillota > Clostridia > Tissierellales > Sedimentibacteraceae > Sedimentibacter. The sequence goes on from DAIUCB010000137.1 coordinate 6,724, forward strand.
TCATCGATAGAATTTATTTCCTGTCCCTTTTTATAGATTACATGCTGGATAGACTCAACATATGGTATTGAAAAATCAACCTCTTCAAGTCTTTCAGGCGTGATTGTCATACCTGCCGCTCCGAAATCTGCCTTTCCTGCTTGAACTGCAGGAACAATGCTTGCAAAATCAATATGCTCTACCTTAAGCTCTTTTCCTAAATCCTTTGCAATTTCACCTGCAATATCTATATCTGCGCCAACTATTTTTTCACCCTCAAAATATTCGAAGGGTGCAAATTCTGCGTTAGTAAACATAACTAAAGTGCTGGTTTTTTCCTTGCTCTGATTAGAATCAGCTTTCTCATTTTTATCACCCGAGGTGCAGCCGGTAATTAAAGCTGATATAATTGCTGCAGTTAAAAAAAATGTAACAAGTTTTTTCATTTTATTCCTCCATATCTTTTGTAGTCATTAATTTGTCATAAGCTATATTATCACTACTTTGACATGATGTCAATAAAATTACGAAAAAATGTATAAATATTTATATATTCATTCAGTGTATTTATATACTATTAAAAAATTTTTTTATTATATTTCAATGTAATATTAATTCAAATCATTTATATTTATTTAATACAATCTATAATGCAGCAAATAAATGGCTGGATTAAATGTTTTTTTATGTATTTATATTATAAAATAGTAAAAATAAAACCGTATATTTCAAATTCAAATTCAATTTCAATATACGGTCGTTAATATGCAATTTAAATCAGTTATGCAAGTAAATTTTCGGAAAGCTGATTAGCTTTATTGTTCCATCTGCCGCATCTGTCACCGAAATAGCCGATAGCCCTTTCATTTTCATTTATCATTACTACCTCACATTTATTTGAACAGCCCTCGCATTCAAAGCTTTTGGAGCTGAAGCTGCTGTCG
>DAIUCB010000138.1:0-7622 GCA_036846385.1 Bacillota bacterium
CCTTAATTGTTATCAACTCCCATTATCCGATTATTCCTTCTACTGTTTTTAATACTCTCTCTGCTTTAAAGGGCTTAACTATAAAATCCTTTGCTCCATTCCTGATTGCCTCAACAACCATTGATTCTTGTCCCATTGCAGAGCACATAACAATTTTTGCACCGGGATCAAGTGCTTTAATTTCCTTAAGTGCATCAAGTCCATTCTTGTTTGGCATTGTTATATCCATAATTATCAAATCAGGCTTTTCCTGCTTAAATGATTGAATTGCTATTTCACCGTCTGCTGCTTCTATTATATCCTCATATCCGTTTTTTTTCAGTGTATCCTTTAGCATCATTCTCATGAATGCTGCATCATCTACTATTAATATTTTACCTTTCATTTTAACCTCCGATTAAATTATGTTATGTTTTTTTATAGTATATATTTTATAATGTTACTTTTATTATATCGTCTTTTTTTATAATTTCTGCAATCCTAACTCCGAAATTGTCATTTACAACAACAACCTCTCCTTTTGCAATCAATTGACCATTTACAATAATATCAACTAATGCTCCGGCTTGCTTATCAAGCTCTATAATTGTACCTTGAGAAAACTCTAATATTTGTTTTATTTGTTTTTTTGTTTTGCCGATTTCAACGCTTACCTCCAATGGCACTGACATTATAAGCTCCAGATTAGTAAGCTGAACATCTGAGAGTTCATTTTCCTCTGAGTCTTCATAGTATTCATATTCCATCGGCTTAATATTTACAGGAATTTGCTCCTTTTTCTTCTGTTTTACTTTAATCTTTTTATCGCTGCTGCTACGCCTTTTTATTGGTATTTCTTCTTCAATATTTTCTTCTTCCTCCTCGTCATCTTCTTGGCTGTCAATTTCAAAATTTTCTTTAGCTGTAACATTTTTTATATTATTATCCTCTTCAGCTTCCTCAACTCCGATTTCAGTCCCCTTCAGAAACATTGAAATCATTTCTCTTGAAAGCTCCAATGACATAACATTTACAAATTCACTGTGGACAATATCTTCTATGGATAAATTAAATCTCACTGCGACTATTATGTCATCTTCATTAAAATATTTGCTCTTGAATTCAGACTTATTTTCTATTTCATATGCTATCGGAGTAGATATGTTTATTGGTCTCCCGAGAAAATCCGCAAGTGCCGTTGCTGCGGAGCCCATCATCTGGTTCATTACCTCACATATTGCACTTGTACTTATTTCATCCATTTGAAATTCTTCATCGGGAATAGTCTGTCCCATCAGGATTTCCAAAATAACCTTAGCATCCATTCTTTTTAAAATCATTAGATTAATGCCGTCTAAACCCTCGATATATCTGATTTCTGCTCCTATTGCAGGTTCCAAGCCCTCAAAGCTAAATTCCCCCGCTTTTATAACACTGACCTTTGGTACTGTAATTTCTACCCTTTTTCCTAACAATGTAGATAGGGAGGTAGCGGAAGAACCCAGGCTTATATTCATTACTTCGCCTATTACATCTCTTTCCATATCTGAAAAAATTATTTCATTTGTCATACATAGCTCCTCATTATACTATCGTATTATTTTGTTGATTTTTATAACGCCTTTATTCTTTTTTATTCCCCATTTTCCTTCAAACCACTTTTCGCCGTCAACATTGATATCGACACAAGAATTGACTTCCTTATCAAGTATTATTACATCGCCGGTCTGCATATTAACTATTTCATTTAATGAGAGCTGTGCTTTTCCCAAAACACCTGATACAACCAGCTTCGAAGCCTTTAAAGAATCTAATATCATCTCTCGTTGGTTTTCAAAGCCCTCAACGTTTTTCTTTTTATTGCTTTTCGAAAGAGTATCGGACCTTTTAAATATTTCATCCAGAATACCGGATGGTATACATATAGTTATTTTACCGTTTATTTGATTTAGCTTTGCATTAAGCACTATTATCAGTACCGTATCATTGTAATTTATTGATTGAATAAATCTTGAATTTGTCTCTATTTTATCGAATATAGTTTTAATATCCACAGTACTTTCCCAGGAGATCCCTATTTGGTGAACAATTTGATTAAATAAATTACTCAGCAAGGTTAGCTCAATATCCGTGTAATCTCTGATATATTCAAATTCCTCTCCGCTTCCGCCCAATAATCTGTCAATCATAACAAAGGACAATGCTTTTGAAACCTCCATAATCATTTGACTGTCTGAGGCTGTTCCGTCTGAATACACGACATCTATAAGTCCCATTAAAACATAGTCATCAAGAGCATTGTTATACTCATGGAATCTGCTTTCCTCAACCTGTTCTACAGTAACATCACATGAAAACCTGAACATAGAAGTAAGTCGAGATGAAAGTATCCTACAATAGTTTTCAAATATGCCATTTAGCAATTTAATAGTTTCTTTAGTTATTTTTTTAGGGCTTCGAAAGTCATATTCCTTAACTTTTTTTTCTTTGCTCTGAGTCTCTATTTCATGTATGTCGATTTCTCCACTATTTAAATTGTTTAATAATTCATCTATTTGGCTTTGTGATAATACTTCTGCCATAATGTCCCTCATTCCTTAATTTTTACTGTATAGAGTTATAATCGTAGCTTTTATACTCTGTATTATTTTTTGTATCATTAGTGTTATCGCTATTACCGTTTTTTTCATTTCCGTTTAAGGTCTTTTTTATTATATTTGTGTAGCTTACCGGATAACCCTTTCTGCTTATATATATTTCAACCCTTCTATTTTTGGCTCTTCCTGCCGAGGTGCTGTTATCGGCAATAGGACTGTATAAGCCATAGCCTATAGCTAAATACTTAGCAGGGTTAATTACATTTTTAGCTTCTAAATGCTCCAGCACTGCATTTGCTCTTTCTGTCGATAAGCTTCTGTCTATTTTTCTGCTGTCATTTTCAACCTCAGCAGTATGTCCGGCTATAATTACCTCTTCAACATATTTATCGACCAGTCTCAAGCCTTCGGCAAGTACATCCAATATTTTTATACCCGAGGCTTTTAATTTATTGCTGTAGCCGTCAAATGTAATAGCATCGGAAAATCTGATGAAAACATACTCTTCGCTTTTACTGACCTCGACACTTTCGCTTAATTGATTAGCTTCGACATATTCTGTAATCATTTTATATAGCTTATCAATATCGTCTGCTTCTTCCGTTTCCTTTATGGGAGTATCCTCAATTGAACCGTCGTCCAGCAGGTTCTCTCCCGGCGGCAAATCGTCATCAGTAACTACTACATTTCCTTTAGAAAATGCTTCAACCAACATACTGTATTTTTGAGCATCAATCGTTGACATTGAATACAGCAGAACAAAAAAGGTTAAGAGCAAGGTAACTAAATCGCTGTATGTTTCAAGCCAGCTTGCCCCGCCGGAATCACTTGTCATTCTTTTTCTTGCCAATTTAAACACCTACTTAATGTTATTATTTATCTGTCACGCATTATTTACCTGACTGCTTTTTTTATCAGCTTTAGCTGAGCCTCTTTTTTTACTCTTTGCTCCTTCTCCATCTTCATTTTTAGCTTCTCGCTCTTTATATGTCAAATAGGAGCTTAATTTTTCCTTGATATATTTTGGATTCTCTCCTGATTGGATCGAAAGGACACCCTCCATAATAAGATCCTTTAAAATCATTTCCTCTTCATGCTTTGCCTTTAATCTGTTTGATATAGGCGCACAAATCATATTTACAAGTACAGAGCCGTAAAATGTAGTTACAAGTGCGACTGACATTCCCTTTCCGAGAGCATCTGAGCCCCCCTTAGGATCCATATTTGCAAGCATATTGATAAGACCTATCAGTGTTCCAAGCATACCGAAGGCAGGTCCGAAGGAACCGCATTTGTCGTAAACGCTCCAGGCAGCAGCATGTCTGGTTTCTATACAGTTTATTTCATTTTCTATCTGAGTTCTAACCTTTGACGGCTCTATAGCATCTACAATTAACATTACACAAAATTTCAAAAAGTCATCGTTCAGTTCTACATTGTTTATTTTTTCTTCAAGTACTAAAAGTCCTTTAAGCCTCGCTTCCTTTGCAAGCTCGACAATTACATCAATATATTGGTTTAAATTTATTTTTTCCTTACTCATTAAAACCTTCATATGTTTTGGAATATCTTTAATATGTCTAAAAGGTACAGACATGAGTGTTGCTGCAAATGCTCCTCCGAATGTAATAAAAACACTCGGTAAATCGATAAAGCTTTCTATTAATTGTGAAGTACTTGAACAGCTGCCAAACATTCCGTATATAACCAAACCAAAGCCAGCCGCAAGTCCTATTATAAATGTTAAATTCATTTTTCACCTCTGATTAAATTATGCCTCTGTATATTTCTTTATTATATTTTTTAATTTTGTTGATTATCTCTTCCTTGGTATCTTTAATCAAATAATATCTGCCGGTGGTCATTGTAATTTTAGTTTCCGGAATAAATTCAATTATCTCTATTAAGCTGGAATTAATTATAAATTCTTCACCGTTTATACCTTTTACTTCTACCATATTTCCTCCTCTAGTTATAAAAGAATTATATATAATCACAAAATATTTGTGTATATATGTAATCCTTTTATAGATTATTAAGCAATAGATATGCATTGCATTCCTTATATAAGCATATCTATTGCTTATAAGCTATAAACTATCTTTTTAAGTTAACCAATTCGTCCAGCATTTGATCGACTACAGAGATTATTTTAGTATTTGCCTGGAATCCTCGTTGTGTTATTATCATATCGGAAAATTCTTTTGCCAAATCAACGTTAGACATTTCCAAGCCATTTGTTACGATCGCTCCCGTTCCGTTTGTACCCGGAATTTCATAGCTTATGGTACCTGTGTTATTTCCCGCGGAATAATATGAGCTTCCCTCTAATATCAATGCTGATTGATTGGGTACGAAGGCAACTCCTATCAAGCCTACTGTTTCGATAGCATTGGTTGTTTTATTGGTTGCTGAAATTGTGCCGTCACCGTTTATGGTAATATTTTTATAATCACTGAAATTTGCTATTGTTACTGTTTTAATATCTCCCGATACAGTAATTTTACCGGTTGTACTGTCTACTGTAAATTCACCTTTATTCCATCCGCATACCTGAGATCCGTTAACATCTACTAAGTTACCCTTGGAGTCAAAGCTTAAGGCGCCCAGTCTTGTATAAAGCTTGTCACCGCTTGGATTTTGCACTATGAAATAACCTTCTCCGTTAATATATATGTCTGTTGCGCTGTCTGTCGGTGAATATCCCGATAAAGAATGTATGGTATCTATAGAGCCTACCTGTGCACCGTATCCAACCTGAGAAGAATTGGTTCCTCCTCTTTCAGCACTGCCTTCACTGGGTGATTTTATAGTTTGATAATAAACATCTCTGAAGGTTGCTCTTTGTGATTTAAAACCGTATGTATTAACATTTGCTATATTGTTGCCTATTACATCCATTTTTGTCTGGTGACTTCTTAAGCCTGATACACCAGAATAAAGTGCTTTCATCATAATTAATCATTCTCCTTTTATTATTAAAGCTGTTTTAATTCGTCAAGAAATCGGAATCCTAGCCTCCTTAAAAGGACCGGCTATTTTATTACAGCTCCGTCGATATTAGTAAATATATTTTCTTTTAGTTCTTCATAATTTACTGCGGTAATTACCTTGTTGTTGAAAGTATTCACTATAAAAGCTGAATCCTTAATCATAACCAAAACATTCTTCAAGCCCTTGTCCTTAGCCTGATCTACTGCCTCATTAAGCTTATTGGTAACCTCTTCATCAACATCTATATTTCTTTCTTCTATTCTTTCATTTGCATGCTTTGAAAAGGAAATACCTTTGTTTTTGCATTTTTCATTTAAAATATCTTTGAAAGCAGAGCTTGTTTCAGACTCCTTGTTACTTACTACAGGCTTTTGATAAACATTGTTGTTTAAATTGCTTATATTTCTTAAAAAATTTACATCTGTCATTGTATCACCCTTCATAATAATCTACATATTTATTTAAACTAAATACAATTAAGATTAAACATTGTGTAAACTATTTCTCTAAAACCTGACTTCCATCAAAGTTCAGTATTGCTTTCTTTTTTTATGTCCTTATTGTTTGACTTTATTTCCATCAAATTTGACAATCCATAAGCGACGCCTTTTACAAAAATACTTGTTTCACCGCTGTGTATACTGACCTTTTCAACTTCACCTTCTATTATATCAAGCTTTCCTGTATCGTTATATTTTGCTACTATGACTGTTTTACCTATAAGAGATGTCGCTTGAGCTTGTTCTGATACTTTTACTAAATCTGACATAGCCTGCAATGATGAAAATTGAGCCAGCTGGGAAACAAACTCTGTATTTTCCATAGGATTCATTGAATCCTGGTTAGTCATCTGCGCTACCAGCAGGTTTAAAAAATCACCCATATCCAATGATGATTTATTCTTGCTTAATATAGGATTTTTGTCTCCTGCTGTCCTATCGGATCTATTTACTTTGTTATAGGCATTTATCTCCATATATTACCTCCCTTTTACACAACCCTGTTAAGTCTGCTTCTTAGGTTAAGCATTTCAATTACTGTATCGTCCTCATCTGATTTTTCGTGACTGTTCACTATACCGTAATTATTGCCGTAGTGTTGTCTTTCTCCCTGATTGCTGCTGTAATTTAAATTACTGTTTTCATATTGGCTCATAAAGCTGTTATTGGACACCGTTACATCAACATAGCTGCCTGAAGATCTTTGTAATGTCTTTGCCAGCTCATCTGCATTAGACATAAGAATTTGACCTACTTCTTTATTGGCAGCGAATATTTCAACCGTTACTTTTTTTGCTTCAATCGACAGCTTTATATCTACCTTGCCTAAATTTTTCGGAAACAATTCCATTGTTATCGATTGGGTACCATCCTTATCCTTTGCCGCCAATAAAATTTTATCTTTTACCTGAGAAATTATACTGCCTTTGATTTTAGAAGCTTCATTGCTTACCTCAATAATCTTGTTATCAGAAAAAACCGACTTCTTGTTTTGAACAATCATCCTGCTTGTATCTATTTCTCGTTTAAGTCTTTCCATGCTGTTGTCTGCTTCATTGAATACCGCTTCCTTCAAAATATTCAATTTGCTTTCTTTCTCCATCATTATGCTTGGTACCGTCTCCGTATCGGGTTTATCAATATATTTTCCCTGTGAATTCATATGACTCATCAAAAATTGATATGAATTTACAGCCTTGTTATCGGAGGATTCAATATTAGTAAAGCTAAAAGGAGCTTTTGTTATGCCAGGATTATATTCTTGAATATTTAAATCATTTTTTTGTTGAATACCTTGCAGTATATTTCCTGCCGCAGCCTCAGTGAAATCATTTGTCTCCGGGTTGAATATATTGTTATATTCCAAACCTAGCAGCATGCTCATTATGTTGCTGCAGTCTGCATTTTCAGTGCCAGTTATAGCTTTATCCTTTACTAATTCCTCTAAAAGACTTATATGGTTATTATCTGACTTGTAATCATTGTCCATTGAGATATTATTATTTCCGGATAGTAAGCTTGCTATGCTGCTGAATAAATCGGATTCTGACAT
>DAIUCB010000139.1:0-7594 GCA_036846385.1 Bacillota bacterium
TATAGTCAAATTGTTCATTATCGAAATATTCTGATATAAAATCCACCCTGTTACACGATACTGTACCTTCACAGATAGTTTTTAAATCTACATAATATTTTGCATCTTCAGAAAAAGCTGAAAGCTTAACATTATATTTATCAAATTCCTTAAGCTTATTTTTAACTTCCAAAATAGGAGTACCGCATCTCACATCAACTCCGAGTATATGAATATTATCTTCAGTATAGTGATTATTTATCATATCTGTCATAGAAGTTTCAAAATTATTGGCATCTTCCCATGCATCAACACCAAAATATTTATCTCTGAAATTATTACGACCTACTTCTATTGATTTATTGAAAGATTCACAATTCTTACCTTCAAGTGCATTATAGTTATGATTGTGATGTATCCAAACATCTTTACATAGTACAGTTTTATATCCGGCACGTCTGATTCTGAATGTAATATCATCATCAGAAAAATCATGAAAAAATCCATAATCTCCCGGTATTCCTACAATATCAAGGCATGTTTTTCTATATAAGGTTGCTATCGTAATTAGTCTCAATCTCTCATGCCATTTTCTTTTATCTGAAACATTGAATTTAGTTGCTTTTTCATGCATCTCATCTAAATTACTAAAATCAAGGAAAGGATCCTGATAATTGCTAACGTTTGATGACATTGGAACAACCATTCCAATGCTTTTGTCAGAATCAATACATTTAAGCATATTTGAAAGCCAATTTTTTGTTAAGATTGTATCATTTGTAAGCATTACAAAATATTCACTTGTTATAAATTTTAGCGGTTGCATTACTCCAAATGAACTACCCATATTTTTTGTGATTCTTATAACTTTCTTTTTTTCATACTGTATTGATTTAAAATACTCCAGAGTTCCATCGCTCGAACCGCTGTCTATCAATATTAAATTATAATCAACATCGCTTGTATTTTTTAACAAGCTTTCAATACAGAATTTTGTCTTTTCCAATCTGTTATAAGCTAAAACTGCTATATCAACAACTAAATTTGAGCTTCCTTCTTTTTGATAATATGCTTTTTCAATATTACTCCTTGATTCGAGTAAATTGTTTCCTTCCTTGGCTTGTTCCAAGTTATCTGTATTTATAATAATAATATCATCATTATTCTCCATTGATATTCCTCCTAATGCATAGCGTAAACAACAATTTTTTCAACAAAAATCATCCATAGTTTATATTAAGTCAGACTCTTGAAAAGTATTTAATTCTTCATTTGTAAGTAAGTTTTTATAATATAAAGCTAAAATATCACTTCCTGCAGCATCTGAAGCTTTTGTCAAATATATTTTATCCTTAAATGTACTGTAATCATATAATTTTGATAGAAAATTAATAATATTTTCCTCTTTTTCACTGGTGAGGAATGTTTTTATCAATATAATTAAATTTTCATAATCATACTTTTCTGCGTTTAACAGAGCAACTGCAATTTCAACTATTTTAGGTTTGTTATTTGCCAAAATGTAAGCATTAAGCAAATGATTATAGGTTTCATTTATTGTACCTAAAGCTAGACTTTCTGCATTTCCTTTATAATTTTTACAAAAATTAATACATTTTTCAAAGTAAAAAATAGCTGCATCAATATTTCTATCTCTTAAATTCGCTACACCAATTGCCTTATAATAATCAGGATACTCTGGATATCTTTCTGCTGCCTGATCAAATATTTCCTTGATTTCATCATAAGGTTTTACTAAAGACAGCATTGCATACATTATAGTGCTATATATATTTGGATAATATTCCCGTTCTGTTTTTTTATCCATATATTTTAGGGACTTTCGGGCATATTCAAGGGAATTTTCATATTCGCCATTCATATAATACGAAATGCTTAAATACAAATTATTGTGTGAATCCTCCGGATTTTTCTCTAGTTCCTTTTTCAACATATTTATATACTTTTCTGATTTATCCTTTTTGTACATAACCTCTTCATCGTAACCTGTATGAATAATTTTTATTTGTTTGCTACATTCCAAAACAACAGGTGCAAATTTATATTCAGGTCTTTTTTCATTAATTAATATTTCATGTATTTTATTTATATACTTCATGCTCTTATTTTTTTTATAAATTCTTGGGCTGATGTTTTTAGCAATGGATATCAGATTATTGTTTTTATCCTTGTTTATAAGCTCACACATCACCGCGTCTAGTTCTTTATGTTTTGAGCATTCTACAATAGCAGGCTTGATATACGGAACTGATTCCTCTGTAAAATATTCATCTGCATCTAAAAAAATAATCCAATCACCTTTTGCCTTGCTCAATGCATAATTTCTTGCAGCGCTAAAATCACTAATCCATTCAAAATAGAATACCTTTGCACCCATTTCTTTTGCTGTCTCAACAGTTTTGTCCGTTGAACCTGTATCCACTACTATCTGTTCATCGACTATTTCCTTCAAATGGCTAAGGCAGTACCCAATATTTTCTTCTTCATTTTTTACTATTAAACACTGTGATATATACATTATGTTCAACTCCTTAAATTAAAAGGCAGATAGTAATCTGCCATCTTTATTTATTATATATCGTCATCATTTTAAAAAAATAAATAAACAATTTAATTAATTTTATAACCAACTGTTAATAACTAAATAACCTTTAAACTCTTTGCAAATGATTTTATAGTCAATTCACCGGAATTACTGTTAAATATTATGGTTCTTCCGTAATTTTCACCAACATCCTGAGCTATAAGCTTTATGTTTAATTTAACTAAGGCTTCTTTTGTCGCAGCTACATTTCTTTCTCCAATATTGCCGATAGTTGAGTTCCCATTTATTTCAAACATTTTTGCTCCGCCTGCTATTTTAGCGGTCATCCTGCCTCTCAAGCATCCCATTGCTTCCATTTGCCTTACCATTTCCTCTATTCCCGTATCTGCATACTTAAATGTATTTATCTTATTTTCAGTATTGTTGTATGGCAGCATAATATGTACCATACCTGCTATTTGTTTTGCCTTATCTAATATACAAATGCCCACACATGACCCAAGTGCGTATGATATCAGTCCTTTGGGTGAATGTGCAATTTTCATATCTGATATGCCAACGTTTATTTCGTCATTCATATTTCCATTCCAAATCCTTTTAACAAAATTTTCAGTGATGAAGCACTTGGTAGTAAGAGCATGTTGCTGTAAACTGTTTCTTCACCGCAATAAAATTTTTCCTTTATAAATATTACTTTATCTGCAGCCTCTGCAAATTCAGCTGCAACAGCCTCTAGGAGTGCACCTGCCATATCTATATTTAAGCTGGGAACTGAAATATCAATTGCCATATTTGTGAGGGATGCAATTGAGTTTACATAGGAGGATACCATTATATTTCCTATCTCTGACAATGCAGAAAGCTCCAGTTCTGAAATATCTTCAAATTTACAAAGATTAATTCCCATCAATGAATTTAAAACCAGATGTACAAATTCCTTTTTTAATAAAAACAAAATAATTCCGTCAATGCTTCCGTGAAAGCTGACCAGAATACCTACCACAACATTTTCAGCTCCGCCTATTGATTCTATTGCATCATCATACTTGAGTATTTTAACCTCCGGAACATTCATATCAATTCTTTTGGACAACATCTGTGAAAGCGAGGTAGCTGCGTTTCCTGCTCCTATATTACCTATTTCCTTTAAAATATCTATATGCATTTCATTAAGCTCATTGTAGTTCAAAAGGAAAATCCCTCCTTAGTCTAAATCTGACGGCAATAAGGCTGTTATTGTAATATCATTGCCATCGTTGTATATTTTTGAATAGCTTATATCCTGTCTTACCTTATATTTCATCCATCCGATAGTAATTCTTGTATTAGCGTATATTATTCCTTTGCAAATTATTTTGTGATCTGCTATATTGTCTGTCTGAACATCCTCGGTCAATTGATTTTTAATCTCACCTATTTCATTATTTACCTTCAATCTTTTAAAAATAAGATGTTTATGCAAAACATTTTTATTTTCATACTCTGAATTAGCTATTAAATCAATTTTTTCGTCAATATCTTTAAGCTCTTTATATTTATTGCTTAAGTCTATTTCCAGTTGAGCGTTTTTTTCCAGCTTTTTTGCATAAGCTGCCTGAGCCAGCAGACATTTGCTGATATCAATAATTATATTGGTTTCGGTATTTGTTTTATTTCCAATGGTTTTTGCATAAATAGTATTGTTTGCTTTTGTATTTCCTCCGATAATTACGGCACTTTGTCCTCTCAAAATTATCGAATCAGAAGCGGTAACATCACTGTTAATCAGGGCTTCTGCATATATGCTCTTATTAGATTTAATAAAAGCATTTTCTATATATTTGCTTGTTATATTTCCTCCTGCATATATTGTACCCTTGCCCATGCCATTCATGCCCTTGCTTATTACAACATCATTGCCTGCTTCAATATATGCACCTTCAACCATTCCTCTTATTTTAATATCATTTTGAGCCTTAACTGAAAAGCCTGCCTTAACATCACCATTTATAATTACACTTCCGTTGAAATCAATATTACCTGTTTCGTTATCAACATTATCTACTTTATATACATCATCAACAAATATTTTTTCAGCTACAACCTTAACACATCCATCTGTACCGGCTTTTAGCTCTAAACCGTTTTCTGAAACATAGGTATTTTTGCCATAGCTGAACATAACGTTTTTTCCGGGCTTATATGGTATTTCATGTCCATATATATCCTTTCCGTTGATTCCTGCTTGAGCGGGTCTGATTCTGCAGAGAATATCATCCTTTTTTACATTTATAATATTGTTAAGATTTCTAAAATCTATTGTGCCGTCTTCCTTTTCTTCAAACCTCTGTTCCTTAGCTATTTCAAATTCATAAATTAATTCTGCATTCTTGCCATCAATAGGTTCAATTCCGTCTGCAGCTACAAGCTCTTTAGAATACTCTCTTTTATTGCAATAATCTCTTATTTCGTTTTCCTTAATACCAAATACTATACCATTTTCCTTTAAGTAGCTTAATATTTCCTCGTAATTAACTATAGCTTCATTATCTGACACGTTAATTCTTACATAAGCCTTAAGCCTGTTAGCTGCGACAAGATGACTTATATTATATTTTGATAATTGTTCTGGCTGATTGTTTAGTTCCTCTTCATGATTATCTGATATATTGTTTTTCTCTTTCAACTCGTCACCTCATTTTTTTATGATTTAACTTTTTAACGAATTTATAGTCTGCTCAATTTCATCCGCTGTCTGAATAACCTTGGAATTTAACTGAAATACTCTTTGAACCTCAATAATTTTTACCAACTCCTCTGCTATCTCCACTCCTGAAGGCTCTAAATATCCTTTCATTATTTTCGGATTTTCCAATAGCGTATATTCTGTATCCTGATTAGCTATTTCAAATAAATTATTGCCGATTCTCTGCAAATCAGAATTGTTTTCAAATTTAAAAACCCCTGCCTTAATTTCATCTTCCTTATTCTCTATTATTATCGGCTCCGAATTCTCATCTAAAACATATCCGCCCTGGTACATAAGATAATTTTCATTATCAGTATTAACTACCTCAAAGCTGCCGCATCTTGTAAAGTATGTTTTATCTTCATACTGAACTGCAAAAAAGCCATCTCCCTGTATTGCAAAATCTGTTTCCTTTCCTGTGTTATACAAAGGAGATTGTTCAAATAAAACATCAACCTTATTTAGCTTCGTTCCACTGCCTACCTTAATATTTCCGTTAATATTTGTATAAAGTAAATCTGAAAATTCAGCCTTTGATTTTTTATAGCCATCTGTTTCAATATTTGCAATATTATTAGATATTACATCTAAATAATTCTGAGTGCTGACTGCACCGTTAGTTGCCGTATAATATGCTCTTATCATAGATTTCTTTATCTCCTTTAATTAATCCTACCGATTTCATTCACCGCTTTTTCCTGTATGGAATCATAAAGCTTCAGCGCTTGGGATGCTGTCTGCAATGATCTTTGAGAAGCAATTATTCCTGTAAGCTCTTCTGTGATATTAACGTTTGATCGTTCTAGGGTTTTATTTACTATTCTTGGAGAAGCAACAGCAATTGGCTCTTCCTCCGAAACAAACATACCCTCTCCTTCTTTATTCAAATTATTGTAATCGGTAAAGTCATATAAACCTATTTTATCTACTATTTCACCACTTACATATATGCTTCCGTCCTCAGTAAGTTCGAATTTATCTGTACCGATATATACATCTCCGTACTCTCCCTGAACTCTACCAATATCCTTGAGAATTAAATATCCTTCTCTGTCAATATTAAAGCTGCCTTTTCTTGTATATAATGTCCTGTCTTCATTGTTGACAGCAAAAAAACCGGCACCGATAACAGCAAAATCTGTTGCACTTCCTGTTTCATCAAGGCTGCCTTGAGAGTGAACTGTATTGCTGTCTTCTATTGTTCTTATCAGAGAAACATTATTGATTGGTTCAGAGCTTTTGTTAATACCATTTTGTTTATATTTGTTAATAAGTAAGTTTCCAAAGTTAGTGGTAATTGCTTGTTCCTTTTTATAGCCTACAGTATTCATATTTGAAATATTGTTACTTGCGATGTCTATTTTTCTTTGTTGTGTCAGCATTCCGGATGTTAGTGTATATAATCCTCTTGACATATGTAATCACCTCATATTATTTTTTATCATCTATGTAAGTTTTAATGCTTTTTTGCAGTTTTTCCAGTGCGGCCGAATGTATTTGGGAAGCCCGTGAATTACTTATATCTAAAATATTTGCTATATCCTTTAGCTTTATATCTTCTTTATAGTAAAGTGATATTACAAGTTTTTCTTTGTCATTTAGCTGGTTTATGCTATCTCTCAGGGCTCTGCTCAGCTCCTTTGTTTCATAGGCTTCTTCCGGCTGCTCGTATCCATTGCTTACTTCCTTTTCCTTAAAACTTACCTCACTTACAAGCTCTTCAAAGGAAATAATGTTTGAACTTAAATTGTTTCTTACAATCTGATTATACTCCTTAATATCTATTCGGAGAAAATCTGCAATTTCATTATCTGTCGGAGTTCTCCCGAGTCTTAATCCCAATTCCTTTTCTGCTTCGTTAATAATTTTGGTATCATTCTTGACCTTTCTTGGCGTCCAATCTTGTTTCCTGACATAATCTATTATTGCACCTTTAATACGAAAGGTAGCATATGTTTCGAATTTTACATTTTTAGATAAATCGTACTTATCAATAATATCAATTAATGCAATAATACCTTCATTGACCACATCCTCAACGTCTCCGAACTGTTGATAAATTCCTCTGATTTTCAAGGCAATAATTTTAACTAAATAGCTGTATTTTTCGACAATTTGATTTCTTATATTAATATCCCTATTAACACTATATTGTTCCCAAAGATTATCTTCTTCAATTGGTAGCTCTTTAACTAAATTCATATGCATCACTCTCTCATTATTGAATTGAAATATTTCCTAATGCTTGTATTTGAACAGAGTTGTCAATTTCATTAAATGATAATACTACTGCTTTTGGATAAAACTGATCTACCAATTTT
>DAIUCB010000140.1:0-7592 GCA_036846385.1 Bacillota bacterium
AGCAGTTGATTTTGCAAGGCTCGGCGTCAGGATGGTAGGCGGTTGCTGCGGCACGAGTCCCGAATATATAAGAGAAATTACAAAAAGGCTGGAAGACATAGCCCCCATACAAACTGAAAACAAGCAATTTTCGGCTTTATGTACTCCAAGCAACACTGTTGTAGTAGACAGTGTTAAGGTAATAGGGGAAAGAATTAATCCTACAGGCAAAAAGCTGTTCAAGGAAGCTCTTAGAAACAATGATATAGATTATATATTGAAGCAGGGTTTGTCTCAGGTAGAAGCGGGAGCTCATATTTTAGATGTAAATGTAGGTCTGCCTGAAATTAATGAGCCTGAAATGATGGTTGCAGTTATTAAAAAATTGCAGAGCGTGATAAGTGTCCCTTTACAGATTGATTCATCAGATGCAGCTGCAGTAGAAAAAGGACTAAGGTATTATAACGGAAAGCCAATTGTTAATTCTGTAAATGGGGAAGACAGGGTTCTTGATAAGATATTGCCTCTTGTAAAAAAATACGGTGCTGCCGTTGTCGGACTTACATTAGATGATAAGGGCATACCTGACAGTGCGGAAAAAAGATTCATAATAGCCGAAAAGATTGTTAAGAGAGCCGAATCATACGGAATAAAAAGACAGGATGTTTATATTGATACACTTACCTTGACCTGCTCTGCACAGCAAAGTGAGGTTATGGAAACTATAAAATCATTAAAAATGGTCAAGGAAAGGCTCGGAGTTAAAACTGTTTTGGGTGTCTCAAATATATCTTTTGGAATGCCAAGAAGAGAGCTTATCAATGAAACCTTTTTATCTGTAGCTCTGGCATATGGTCTGGATTTGCCGATTATTAACCCAAATGACAATGCAATGACGGATAAAATAAATGCCTTCAATGTATTGTATAATTATGACAAAGGCGCAAAGCTATACATAGAGCTATATGGAGCTGAAGGCAAAGATGATAAGGTCAAAAAAGAATTGAAACCTGCAAATAAGCAGGAAAAAGAGCTTACTCTTATTGATATGGTAACAAAGGGGTTGAAGAACGACGCTGCAGACGCTGTAAGAGAGCTTTTAAAAACAAATGATGAGCTTAAAATAGTAAATGAATATTTGATTCCTGCTTTGGATATTGTAGGTGATGAATATGAAAAGGGAATAATATTTTTGCCTCAATTGATTCAGTCTGCGGAAACGGTGAAATGTGCCTTTGATGTATTGAAGGAAAGCTTAAAAGGCAAAGCTTCAAAGAATATAACAAAAGGTAAAATAATTTTAGCCACAGTAAAAGGAGATATTCACGATATAGGTAAAAATATTGTAAAAGTTATTTTAGAAAATTACAATTATGACATAATTGACCTTGGCAAGGATGTCGCTCCTATGAGAATAGTAGAAGAGGCAGGCAAATATGCTAATGAACCTCTTATCGTCGGATTAAGTGCATTAATGACAACTACAATGAAAAGTATGGCAGAAACGATAGAGGCCCTTCGCAGTAACAGCATCAGCTGCAGTATTATGGTGGGAGGGGCAGTTCTGACAGCGGATTATGCAAAAACCATGGGTGCGGACTATTATGCAAGAGATGCAAAGGAAGCTGTGGAAATAGCAAAAAGAGTTTTTAATATGTAAGTAAGCAACAAAATAAAGAATATATTATTAAGGACGAATATTATGGAATTTAAACAATGGTTGGAAAATAAAGCTGTAAAAACAGAGAGCGGTTTGCAAAAATCAATTGAGGTTAAAAATAACCCTCAAAATATTATATACGAAGCAATGAACTACAGCTTATTGTCAGGAGGCAAGAGACTGCGTCCTGTATTGATGCTTGGTGTATATGAAATGTTCAATGATAATGATGAAGGTGTTATTCCTTTTGCATGTGCCATGGAAATGATACATACATATTCACTTATTCATGATGATTTGCCTGCCATGGATAATGACGACTACAGAAGAGGCAGGCTATCAAATCATAAAAGATATAATGAAGCAACAGCTATTTTAGCAGGAGATGCATTATTGAACAAGGCCTTTGAAATAGGACTTGAGGCAGTAATAGATTTTAATTTGGATATAAACAGAGCGGTACGTGCTCTTTCGATTATATGCAAATCGTCAGGTACCGAAGGAATGATTGGCGGTCAAATAGTTGATATTTTCGGAAACGATAAAATTAAAAGTATTGATGAGCTGAATTATATGTATTCACTCAAAACTGGAGCAATCATAAAAAGCAGTGTGACAGCGGGAGCCATCTTGGGTGGAGCAAGCGATGCAGAAGTATCAGCATTGGAAAAGTTCGCGGATTATCTTGGGTTGGCATTTCAAATAGAGGATGATATTTTAGATGTGACAGGCAGCCAAGAAAAATTAGGGAAGCCGATAGGAAGTGATATTGCAAATGATAAAACCACCTATTTATCCTTTGTTGAAATAGAGACGGCTAAAAAGCTGGTTGATGAATATTCTGAAAAAGCAATGGAATGCTTGAATATTTTTGGCGGTAAAGCAAAATATTTAATAGAGCTGACAAAATATTTAACAAACAGAGACCACTAAACAACATACCTAACGGTGAAATCAAAAACTGATGTCCGATTCCAGAACTTTGCATTATCCCAAAAAGAGCAGAAATTATATAGAAAATAAATTTCT
This sequence comes from Bacillota bacterium, assembly GCA_036846385.1. Lineage (GTDB taxonomy): Bacteria > Bacillota > Clostridia > Tissierellales > Sedimentibacteraceae > Sedimentibacter. The sequence continues at coordinate 2,669 of DAIUCB010000140.1, forward strand.
GCTCTTTTTTATTAGTACATAGAATATCTATTACTTTAACATATCTATTATTTCATTTACATTTCCGGCACCCATAATTATGAGAGTGTCTCCTTCGGTAACCATATTATTTATTAAATCGACTGCCTCGCCAAAGCTTTTTGCATAAAATCCCTTTGCAGAAGCATCTGTCAGCTTATTCAATAAATCCTTTGAATGAATTGTACCATTATCCTTTTCTCTGGCTGCATATATATCGAGCAGTATTGATATATCGGAAAGCTTCAATACATCGGCAAATTCATTCAGCAAGGCTTTTGTCCTGGTATAAGTATGGGGTTGAAATACCGTTATTATTTTACCCCTTGAATAAGTTCTTGCAGTGTGCAGAGATGTTTTCATTTCTGCCGGATGATGGGCATAATCTTCTATTAAAACTGCACCCCTGTAATTTCCCTTAAACTCATAGCGCCTGTGAGTACCCTTAAATTCAGAAAGTCCTTTTTTTATTATTTCCATATCAATATCCAGCATAATACAGGCTGCGGCAGCCGCAATTGAATTTAATATATTATGTTCGCCATATACCTTAAGATTAATATCGGCTATCCTTTTATCTCCATTCATCAGAGTATAGGATGGGGTCGGATAGTAATTTATATCAGAAGGATAAAAATCAGCCTCTTGGGTAAGTCCAAAGGTTACAACATTACATTTAACATTTTTGAAAATATCAACATTTACATGGTTAGCAATAAGAAAACCGGTTTCAGGAAGCTTTTCAGCATACTCAGCAAAGGCTTCCTCTATATCCTTCAGGTCTTTATAGTAATCAAGGTGATCAGAATCTATATTTAATATTAATTCCATTGTCGGATTAAATTTTAAAAAGTTTCTCCTGTACTCACAGGCTTCCGTCAGAAGCAAATTATTTGCCCCTTGTTTTAAATTACCTCCCAGTGAGTCCATTTCTCCGCCTAAAAAAATAGTGGGCTCCAAATCGGTTTCAAGGAGTATTGATGAAAGCATTCCCGTAGTAGTTGTCTTGCCGTGAGTGCCCGATACACAAATCGAATGAGTATAGCCTTTCATAATATATCCCAAGAACTCAGCTCTGTCCATAATATTCAGCTTCAGTTTTTTTGCCATTAACAGCTCCGGATTATCATCAGAAATAGCTGAGGTATATACAACAAGGTCGATATCCTCAGTAATATTTTTTTCATTATGTTCTATAAATATCTCAGCTCCGAGCTTTTTCAGCTTTTCGATAATATGCGAGCTGCATTTATCTGAGCCTGCAACTTTGCAGCCCTCATCCAGCATCAATTCAGCCAAGCCGCTCATACTGATTCCGCCTATCCCGATAAAATATATATAATTAAATTTTTCAAATAGATTATTATTCATTAATTAATTTCTCCTCAATTATAATAAATGACTATATTAAGTATATAAAAGTCATCTTATTAATAATATTATTCAAATTACTTGTCATTAATACTATTAAAATTACGTCGCAATATTATAACATGTAAAAATAATTAGTTCAATAAATTTTTATTAACTAATTAATATTCCTTGATTTCTCAATCTCAAAAAGATATAATTTAGAAATGATGAAAGTTAGAGCAAAGTAACATTTATTAAAATGTAATATTATATCAACAGCAAAGGAAATAATATGAGGATAGAAGCACATAATTTAAAGGATACGGAATTAATCGGAGAAATAATAGCCAAAAACCTTGAAAAGGGTACAGTCCTATGCCTTGACGGCGATTTAGGAGCAGGAAAAACTACCTTAACGCAATTTATAGCAAAAAACTTTTGTGTAAAGGAATATATTACAAGCCCAACCTTTACTATAATCAAGGAATATGAGGGGAAAATGCCCTTTTATCATATGGATGTGTACAGAATAGAATCAGAAGATGATATGTATGATTTAGGCTATGAGGAATATATATATTCTGAGGGAATCACCATTATTGAATGGTCTGATAAAATAAGGAATATCCTGCCTGAAAGCAGGATAAATATAGAAATTCAAAGGAATAGCAAGAATACAGGCAGAATATTATATATTACCGGCAAAGGTCATGCTTATGATAAAATAACAGAGGAGCTAAAGAAATATGAAAATACTCGCAATTGAATCGGCTACAATAGCTGCTTCCTGTGCAGTTTCTGAAGATAATGCTGTCCTGGGGGAATATACGTTGAGCCACAAAAAAACCCATTCAGAAAAACTGATGCCTTTAATAGAAAAGCTGCTGGAGGACTTGGGAATAAATATAAGAGAAATTGACGCTATAGCATTGACTGAGGGACCGGGGTCCTTTACGGGATTGAGGATTGGAGCTGCAATAGGCAAGAGCTTAGCATATGCTTGTGATATACCCATTGTCGGAGTACCTACAATGAAATCCTTGGCATCTAATATCTTTGACACGGGAAAATATATAGTTCCTGTTTTGGATGCTAAGGCAGGGAGGGTTTATTCAGGTATATACAAATGGGAAAATAACAGCATGATTACAGTAAAAAAACAATTCCCGACAACCGTGGAAGAGCTGGCCGGGATAATAAATCAACTGGAAGCACCCGTATTGCTGAACGGAGACGGCTCTGCAATCTATAAAAGCACCTTTGAAAGCATGTTAAAAATAACGCCTGTATTTTCAACAAATCAGTTTAACTATCTAAGAGCATCATCATTGGCTTTTATCGGATATGAAATGGCAAAAAGGGGTGAAACTGTCTCAGCTTCGGAATTTTCACCTGATTATTTAAGATTATCTCAGGCAGAGAGAAATACAAGGTAAGTATATTTAATGATTATGGGGGAATCGAATATGAATATTGAGATTCGCAGTCTTAATTTCAATGATTTAGATGCAGTAACATCAGTAGAGCAAGCATGCTTTTCACTGCCATGGTCAAAGGAATCCTTTGTGAAGGAGTTTATGAATCAATTGGCCTATTATCAATGTGCTACCGTAGACGGACATTTAGTTGCTTTTATGGGTATGTGGAAAATATGTGACGAAGGACATATAACTAATGTGGCTGTTTTGCCTGAATACAGAAAAAACGGTATAGCATCGCTATTAATAAGTAAAATGATTGATGTGTGTAAATGCAGTGAAATAAACAGTATGACATTGGAGGTAAGAGAATCGAATCATAACGCAATCAGACTTTATGAAAAATTTGGTTTTCATGCTTTAGGCAAACGGCCGAATTATTATCAAAAACCTACTGAGGATGCAATAATAATGTGGAAAAAAATCTGATAAATTATGATGCTGTAATCAAGAACAGTTCAATCTTCTTTGATTCGGCAATTTGCTATAATACAGGAGGACATATGAGCAAAAGAAGAATGATACAAAAAAGACGTAGATTTATTATTATAGTTACGATATTGTTGATAATATTATCGGTATTTTTAATTGCATGTTTAAATTCAAGAAATAATAAAAGGGAACCGGAAAAGCCTGATAATCCGGGTATATCAGTTCCGCCGGCAAATGAAGATAAGAATGACAGGGTTACGAAAATTACTGTTGAGCCGGAAAGCTATGTGGCTCATGCCGGTGAAAAAATAAATGTAGATACCTTCAAAATTAAAGCTTTATATGAATCAGGGAAAACAAAGGAAATCAAAGATAATATTCTGTTTACCTCTGACAGTCCGATTATTAAGTTTCAGGATAAAGCAATTGAAATTTCCGAAGCAGCAATAACTGCAGACAGCGGAAATATAACTCTTTCATATGACGGATTAACTTCAACCGCCGTGGTAAAAATATTCAATACATTGAAGGATAATATAAATGATTCTTCTGTAGTAACAAATGAAAATGCATATGATGTAGTTGTAAACAAAAACAGAAACTTACCGAGTGATTATATTCCTGAGGATTTAGTATCACTTGACGATGTGCCGAAAAGCTTGCAGAATCCCGAGATTAACCAGCTTAGGAAGGCTGCCTATGAAGCCTTGAAGGATTTGTTTCTAAAGGCAAAGGAGGAAAAATCCTTTGAGTTATATGCACGTTCGGGATACAGATCATACAATACTCAAAGAGATTTGTACAATGCATATTCAGCAAATCACGGACAGCAGGCAGCGGATAAATTCAGTGCCAAGCCGGGACAGAGCGAGCATCAAACGGGGCTTGCAATTGATATAACCTGTGCGTCCATGAATTTTCAACTGGATGATACTTTTTTTGATAAAGAGGAAGGAAAATGGGTAGCTGAAAATGCTCACAGATTCGGCTTTATAATCAGATATCCTAAAGGCAAGGAAAGTATTACAGGCTATCAATATGAACCATGGCATTTACGTTATGTAGGAAAAGCATTGGCAAAGGAAATATTCGAAAATAACCTTACATTAGAAGAATATTTTCAGCAATAAAATAAAAAAAAGAGCTTCAGTGACCTTTAAACTGCAGCTCTTTTTTCGATATTAAGTATAGCATCAATCATATTATGTAAAAGTATATCAATACGATAAAACCGAGAATTATTCTGTAGTAGCCAAAAATTTTGAAATCGTGTTTTCTGATATAATCCATAAGGAATTTTATTGACAGTATTGATACGATATAAGCAACCAAGGAGCCTATACCCAGAACAGCCCATTCAAATCCCGAAAAACCTAAGCCTGCCTTTAACAGTTTAAGTGCACTTGCACCAAGCATTGTGGGAATAGCCATAAAAAATGAAAATTCAGCTGCTACATAACGAGATGTGCCCAGCATAACGGCACCGATTATAGTAGAGCCTGAGCGGGATGTACCGGGAATCAACGCTAAGCATTGAAAGACACCGATAGCAAAGGCCAGCTTGTATGAAAGATCGGAAAAATCCTTTACGAGAGCCTTCTTCCTTCCCTTTTCAATGTAAATCATTATTATACCATATATTA
>DAIUCB010000141.1:0-7518 GCA_036846385.1 Bacillota bacterium
CTAAATAAAGGAAGCTGTTTGCCAGATCCTCAACTGTAGGCTCTAATATATTCATGAATTGTGTATAAGCAAAATCAAACTTAGGATCATTTTCATCTTTTCCGAAAACAGAATAAATAAGTTGTTCAATCATCTGATCCATACCCCACAGCTTTAAATGCAGCAGCTCATGTATAACTATTTCCTCCAAATTTGTCTGCTTGGGATTGAAATTGTTAATCATCAATATTGCTTTTCTATCATCCATATCGATTTTTATGTCACCCGTCTTGCGCCATTCTGTATCAACAAGCTTATATTTAATGTTCCAGTCTTTCAGCCTTAAAATATCCTGCCATTTTTTCAAGTAATTATCAATCTGGCTTATATCATATCCCATTTTAATTTCCCCCTTTGATATTCTAAATCCAAGTTTATATCAATTTTCACTTCTACATATTTATATGATTATTTTACCATATTCTTACTTAATTTTCAAATTATATTATTAATTGTTATTGTTCTTTTAATGTTTCTATTTATCTTTATTGCAATTTATTATTTATAATAATCCTTTTTTGTTAATTCTACAATATCCTCTGACACTCTTTTAAATCCAACCTTCTTAAAGACACTTTCGGCTGTTATTCTTGACTTTGGAAAATCATCAAAGACATTATCTGCTGCTAACTCATTGAAAGCAATATCAATTAACAGCCTTAGTGCTTGTTCACTAAACCTATCACCTCTATATTTTGCTTCAACTATTATATTTACAATATAAGAATTATTTTCATTGACACGTCTTAGGGCAACCTCACCGACAGGTATATTTGCGTCAACTTTGATGATATATGCATAGTATCTTTCCGGTGTATTATTAATCCATCGTTCAAACCAGTCCTTCCAAACACTTTCTTTAAATTCTATACATCCTGTTCCATCAATTTCTCCGTATCCTATATTGTAAGTCATTGTTTCTTTATCTGCTAAAAGCTTTCTTCTATAATCTAATTCTTCAAAATTAGGTATTCTTAATTCTACTTTCTCACATTCCATCCTTGTTCCTCTCTGCCAAACAATAATTTTTTTCAATGTTACTATAATTTATGATAACATTTTAGATTTTATTTATTATCTAAAATGTTAAATAAAAATTATGGGGACGTATTACGCCCCCACTTTAATATCAAGCTTTATAATAATTAGACTGACTTTAAGCTCTCAGTTAACCACAAAAACCTATGGCAGTATAATATGATCAGCTCCATTACAGTACAAAAATACAGTGATATAGACGAATTTAATCTTCCTTCCTTATCAAAATATCTTCATATCTGAACTGGTTGAGACTGCTTAAGCTCACATTATCAACAAATTTGTTATATACATAAAGACTTATAGGATAATATAACGGTATTATCGGAACGTCAAAGCCAACCTGCCTTTGTATTTCTTTGTATAAATCTATTCTCTCCTGAGGATTGACTTCCTTTTTTGCTTTATCAAGCATCTTGGTTACCTTGTCATTTATATATCCGGAAAGGTTAGTGCTGCCGTTAGGGTGTATCTGCGGATAAAGGAAATTATGGGGATCGGCTGTATCGGCAACCCACCCTAAGGAAAATATATCACTTTTAGCTATGGCTGACGGTAAAAGATAATCCTTTGCAGGGGCTGATACTATTTTGCATTTGATTCCTACCTTTTCCAAGCTCTCGACTATATATTGTCCGGTCGGTTCCAAAACGTTATCATACGCCAACACCAGCAGTTCTTCTCTGGTTTTGTAATATCCCTTGCGTTCCAGTATTTCTTTTGATTTTGCGGGATTATATTCATAACCGACAAATTTGTTATCGTTAAGCATTGCCGGCGGGAATATCCCTCTCCCTTCGACTGCCATACCGTTAAATATTTCATTTATAATTTTTTTCTTATCAATAGCATGGCATACAGCAAGCCTGATATCCTTGTCCCTTGAAAAAACAGAATTGCGCTTTAAGTTAAAGCCCCAGTATAAGCTCTGCATAATCTCCTGCTTTGCAACGGTATATTCTGATGAATTCATATTCAGCTCTTTCGCTTGTGCGTTATTTATTGTGATAAAGTCAAGTTTTTTGTTGAGAAAATCATCCAGCTTTGATTTAGAGCTATAATATACTTCAACTGCATCTGCATAGGGATGACCTCCAAAGTAATCCTTGTATGCTGTAAATGTATATTTTTCTCCGTCATCCTCTGTAAACATATATGCTCCGCAGCCGGTGAATTTTCCTTTTTCAATATCCTTCATGTCCAGTATGGAACAGCCGGGCTGAGCGAGGTTATATAAAAATCCGCTGTATGGGTTTGAAAGCTTTAGCTCTATTCTGTAATCGTCAAGAACATTTATTCCACTGACTGTGCTTGTTTTACCTTGATTAAACTCCTCTGCGCCCTCAATATCATATAAAAACCATGCATTAGGAGCCTTAAGCTTCGGACTTAAGAGCCTTTCAAACGAATATTTTACATCCTTTGAGGTTATTTCTCTTCCGTTATGGAATTTAGCTCCTCTTCTTAAATTGAATACCCATGTCAAATTATCGTCTTTTACATACCAGCTTTTTGCTATGCCGGGAAGTATATTTGTAGATGTACCTCGTATCAGCAATCCTGCATGCAAATTAGCCAGCATATTGATTGACTCAGCAAAATAAGCTGATGCCGGGTCAAGCTGACTTTTAAATTGTTCCGATATGGTTGTCCTGATTCTGTATATCTTTTCGCTTTGCTTTTCTGTTTCTCTTTTACTTTCTATATTTGAACAGATTGTTTTTAGCAGCTTAATTGCCGGTATAAGCAAATCAATTGAGGTTTTTGTCTGCTGTGCATTCATGAACATTATTTCTGAAATAGACATAATTTTTTGTGAAGCATTATTTAAACCGTCTGTAGAGGATATCAAATTCTGAAGACTGTTTATTTGCTCTTCCATTGCTTTATTTATTTCATTCGTAACAGACGTTGCCATATCAACAGAGCTGATAATTTCATTGAAAACCGAATTTGTATTTGCTACTGTCTCCATGCCCTCATTTACCTTAAGGACACTTTGATCAATTGATTTTATAGTACTGCCGATACTATCGTTAATTGTACTTACTAAAAGGGATATCTGTTCCGCTGAATCATTGCTTTTTACTGCCAGCTTTCTTACCTCATCTGCCACCACCGCAAAGCCTTTACCGTATTGTCCCGCTCTGGCAGCTTCAATTGCCGCATTTAATGCTAAAATATTTGTTTGTCTTGAGATATCTCTTATAATATTAAGCATCTCATCTATTTTACCGGCATGTACGCTCAATGAATTTATCATTTTTTTAGTGTGTTCTACCGATTCTTCAATATGCTTCATAGATTCAATTGAATCCCTTATTGCCGTGCTTCCGGTTTTTGCTACTATCATTGTATTTTCTGCAATTTTCTGAGAATTTAATGTGCTTGCACTTACTTCCTCTGCAATTGCAGAATAATTATCAATCTGTCCCACTACACTTTCAATATACTTAATTTGATTTTCAACATTTTCATTTATATACTTGATGTTATTTATGAGATTTTCAGAAGCAAAGCCTGATTCCTCAATTCGTTTTTCAAGCTTGTCGATGGTGATTTTCTCATTTCTGTATAGAAGGTAGGAATCCTCACCTTTACCCCCTTGACTTACAATTTGTTTGCTTTCCGCAACATTTTTTTCTCCTGCTCCGGTTTTTTTTCCTCTGAAACCAAGAATCATGATATGACCTCCATTATTTAAATATACATATACTGATAACCTGCTTGTTTCTGATTCTAAAAAAATTATATAGCTTTAACTAATAACAAATTATAGCTCATTGTTTTGACGGTTAATACTGTTAACAATAATCCTGATACCCTGCTGATTCTTACCATGCTGATTTTCAGACAAATATATCAACCGATATTATTGTCTCAGGTTTTTACCAACAAATCAAACATGTCGAAAATGATGTATTTATTATGTATATATGACAATTATGCCAATATAATTGTTATGTGGGCAAACATTTTCACATTGCTTGATATTATTTGAAAATCATATTTATTTCTTAATTAATAAATAAACAATCTAATTGTACGGTAATTTTTAGCCGTTAAGTCGACTTATACTAATTATAACCAATATATACAAATTTCGCAATATGATTTTGAGTGGTATACTCTTTATTATTTTACGCAATGAAACCTTCAAGGATTTATAGGAAGCTATGCTTTGCTTTTACAAATGCTTTTTACAGGCTTCAATCCGTTTTAAAAATATGCAAAATAAGTATATTACAATATAAAATAATAGGAGTTTAAAAGGTATTTCTCATCATATTTCTCAGCCATTTTTTTAAGATATGACTTAACCTTATTAATTTCTGCCTCATGAAGCTTGTATTTTTCCAGGTATTTAAAAAAACCTGATTTTTCTTTTTCCTCTGCTTTATCCTTAAAATATCCCCATACATGCAATGCAGCATTTAAACGGCTTCCCTCATTGCACTGACTGTTAAGACCATTTTCCAGCAGATTATAAAATAAAACCGGTGAAATATCCTGTTTGTTCTTTAGCAGCTCTCTTATTTTCAGATAGCTTATATGTGAATGCTCCAATATATTGTATTTATACCTGCTCCATTCCTTTTCCAGAGTATTGATCTTTAAGTCCGGTGTGGTGCAATTGATACACTTTACACATGACAGATTTTTATCCTTAACCTCAAGCATTATATCTATGTCCTGTCTGTTCAGCATATCATAAAATGCCATAAATTTATCGATGCTGATAGTATCTGAGTGAGAGCCTCTTTTCTTGTTTTCTGCCTGAATTGAATAATGGATTTTTTGATTTCCGTCTTCTTTTTTCCATGTTGCTTTGCACTGTTCAATCCAAAAGCTTTCGTTTGGCTTATCAGGCGAAGGGTTTATCTCGTTGTGCAAATTGTCAAATATAACGGGAATACTAAGCTTAGTACCAATTTCAATGACTTCTTCTATATTATATATTTTATCGTCATTTTCAATTACGAGCCTGTTTTTAATGTTTTCGTCAAGCAGCTCATAATTATCCATAAATCTCTTAGCAGATATTTTTTTATTATCATATCCTCCGCCGATGTGAAGAATCAACTTATGCTCTTTGCTTAATCCAAGGCTGTCAAGAATCCTTGTGTGATAAACCAAATCATCAACTGCTCTTTTTACAACCTCTTCATTTGTTGAATTAAGAACCGTATACTGTCCGGGATGGACAGAAACACGCATATTTACCCCTTTAATTTTTTCACCGATTAACCTCAGCTCTTCCGAAAAAACTTCCCACCATTTGACTTTGTTTACCTCACCGGAGCCGAAGGGTACTAAATCAGAGCTGATTCTGAAAAGCATTATGTTATTTTCTATATTGTAATCTATAATATTGTTCAGTGCCTCAATATTATGTGCAATCAATTCAATTAATCTTTCATCCTTGGCATTTTTGAGAGTGCAGCTTTTCATGTCTGTATTCAAAACGCCGACAGCCTTACATGCATATCCTATACTCATGTCTATCCTCACTTACAAATAATAAATCCATTATATAATCATGCAAAATAATATACAAGAATTATCTCTCTAATATATAATGAGTGATTACGCTATTCAGAGCAGTATATTAATAATGTACTTTATTGATAATTTCTTAGCAGCTTACATCATACTCCTATGTAATATCCCTCATGATGATGAGGGATAAAATATTATATAGGCATTTTCATCCTACTATTTTTTCTCTTTCACGGGACATCTCGTGAAACGGCTCTAAATGAGCTGTCAATTGCACATTTTTGTTCATATCCGCCTTTATTCTTTCTTCTATATTATGAATCAGATCATGTGATTTTTCAACACTCATCTTTGGCTCCGTCATAATATGCATATCAATAAACATATCATTTCCGCAGCCTCTGCTTCTGATATAATGTGTGTTTTTTACCTGCTCAAAGCTTAGAACTATATTTTTTATTTCCGTCGTATCAGCAACTGCTTCATCTAATAATATCCCTGTGTTATCAATAAATATTTCATATGATGCATGGAAAATAAAACCGGCTACAATCAAAGATGCAACAGAATCAATTACAGGCGGCAGCCCTAATTTGATGCATACCAGCGTTATCAGCACTCCTATTGATACGAAAATATCACTTCGTGTATGCATAGAGTCGGAAATCAAAATTTGACTGTTAAGCTTTTTTCCTTTTGCAAATTCATATTTGCTTACAAAAATATTTATACATAGTGTTATAATCAAAGCAATGATACTTTCTGATGTTATCATGGGTTTTATCGGATTAATTAACCTGATTACTGTATCTGATACAACCTTAATACCTATTAAAAACAGCATTACTGCAATAAATAATCCTGCAAGCATTTCAATTTTGCCATGTCCGTAGGGATGACCTTCATCCTTAGGCTTTGAAGCAAGCTGTATACCAATCAGTCCGACAATATTAGACGAACCATCTGTTAAAGAATGAAATCCATCCGCAGCCATACTGTTGCTCTTGATTATGCTGCCGATAATAATTTTCAACAATGCTACTGTTATATTCGCGAACAGAATAATTAATAAAACCTTCTTGACCTTTCTATAATTATCAATCATGTAATACCTCCCAGCGTTAAAAAAATTGAAAGGCTGCTGTATTTGGTTAAAAAAAATCTGCGAAACTATTCTAGTCCCACAGATTCCTTTCCGCTGCCAAACAAGGCCCGACATTACGCCTGATCTACTTATATAATATATGTGTTCAAAATATTATATGTGACAATGTAACCTTAATAATAATTAAGCCGGACTATTTTAGCATTGAGCTGTTGTTTAAAATCCTAGTGTTATATAAAAACAGCACATCCTGATTCTGTGAGAAATCTATATAGCTTCCCAACAAATCAGTTGATATATAACGCAAATCAATTAAAGTAATTTTAGAGTAGCCCTCAAGCATCAAAGGAGCAATGCTGCTTCCGAAGGAATCTCGAAACAATAGCAGCTCTTTACTGTTTGTACATTCCTCATTATATAGAGTGAGCAATGGCTTTGCACCCGACAAAAAAACATCATAGGAATCCATTCCGCTGAACAAATCTGTGTTATACACCTTGCTGTAGGTATTTGAGTGATAATCATATACAACTGTGTTTTCGATTATTCTGTTTGTTAAATAAATCAAGGAATCCGGCTTTAGCTTTAGAGCAGACTGTCCGTAATATGAACCATAAAAGGGATGAAGCTTATGCTCTGTATATTCTGAATCAGAAGCCTTTACATCATTTCTCAGCTCCCTTAACAACAAGTCGGCGATTTTGATTATTTTTTCTTGTTTCCAATGAATATCAGTTTTATAAAAATCCTCAATACTTAATGATTCAAACAAATTGATATATTTCATATTTTGAGTATTTTGCTTCAGAATATCCGGCATTCTGTCATAATTTATT
>DAIUCB010000142.1:0-7475 GCA_036846385.1 Bacillota bacterium
TTTTATTTAAGAGTTATCGCCATTTTTTAATGTCTGATACCAAAGTCAGGTATTATATCAAAAATTAATTAAATATGCTAAATAAATTTATTAATTAATACATTTATTCTGTTTTTTTGCATATAGCGTATTTTATTCATATAAGGATTTGTTGTCCAACTCTGGATGATGGTAAATAAATATATAAAAAGTCACTATAAAATCAGTATAGAATCAATAGGTTTATCCTACACCATTTTCATAGTGACATATTATTATATTAAATTTTTAGCAATCAAGCTGTTCCTTAGAAACATATTCTGCTTCTGCCAATACCTTAATAGCTTCTTTGGTATTTGCATCATTAACTAATATTATCGGTCCTGTACAGCCCATACCGCTTTCAGCATAAATGCCTTTTTTCCACAGCACCTTTACAGCATCTTCAAGATCCATTATTTCTACACCTGAGATTTGGGAAGTGACAACCTCCTTTTTCGGAGCCGTAATTTCCTCTGCCGTAGTTTCCTTTTTAGAGCTTTTTAAGCTGCTTAAAATTTCCTTCAAGCCTGCTTTATTAGCCTTTTCAAATTCTTCCTTGGCTATATTCAGGCAGTTTCCTCTAACCAATTCAGCTGCATATTTTATAGCTCCCTCAACTAACGGAGCACCGGAAGCTCTGGAAATTATCATTATAAGCTTATCAAATCCCTCTCCGATTCCCGGTCCATAGCCATAACCTAAAGATTCATAGCTGCCGCCTGTCGTATAGGATGAAAATATTTTTATCATAAGATTTCCCGTTAAGGAATCCATAACCATAACATCAGCCGATGCCATCAATAAGTCATTTCCTCTCATTACTGAGCCGCCGTCAGCTCGTTGAGATTCCGCAAAGGTTATATCATAACCCTGTGACTGCAGTTTTTTCAATGCTATTTCAGTCTGTCTTGCCCCGTCAATATTAAGAATTCCTACAGTAGGATTTTTAATACCGCAGGCCTTTGCAGTAATGATACCGTATATTGCATTTTTAACCATACCCTCTACTTTATCTGTAGATGAAGTACCTGTTGTAGTCGCAATAAACATTTCCTTACCCTTGCCGGGAGTAACTATTCTGCCTACCGTAGATACTCCGATAGGGAATGGATAATGCATTGTTACTGCTGCATCTATTTCCTTTGAGCTTAATAATGTTTCCATTACCTTGTGAGATTCATCCTCTGAATTTACTTTGGCAATTTTAACGCCTTCAGCATCCTGTGATGCTATGGCTGTTACTTCTATTCCGCTTTTCTGAGCCTTTAAAGCTGCTTCTATAATATTTTTTTCACCATGCTCGCTTCCCATTGCTGTGATGCCTATTTTAGGCTTTTGTCCATATTCACCTGTAGCCAAGGTATCAGCAAGCTGGTCAAATATTTTTCCTATAATTTGATTTACTTGTTTTTCTGACATATCTCCACTCCTATTCTGCTAATAGATTTGAAGCGAAATTTTTCAATGCTTGTGCTATTAATCCCTTAATTTGTTCCTCTGATACAGAACCTTTTTCTTCAGTTTTTCCTTGATTTGTTTCCATTACAAAGGATACTCCGTCAAATAGGTTTGTCATTCTGCCAAGGAATAAGCTTCCTTTTCCGATTACCATTGCATTTTTAATTTTACCGTCAAGTATATCCTGTCTTCCAAATCCAACATACGGAACTCCTGATGGGATATGTCCCTGTGTCGGAGCCCAGCCAACCATACCGTGCTTATCTGCAAAGGTAGCCAGCTCTGCTTTATCTATATCTCCTCTTTTTACTGCCAATGCACCTATCATCTTATAGTTTGCAGCAGGTACATCTCCTGCTCCGGCAGGCTTTGTAATGTCCGGATTTTGCATTTCTACCGAATATTTATCTATATCTGTTATTTTCATTTGTGCCTTGTCTAATGCTTGAGTTACCAATGATGTAATAACAGCCTGCGGTGAAGAGCCTGTGCCAACCATATGCTTTCCTACTAAATCAACTCTGATTTCGGGGTTAACTCCGTCATTTTCACTAATAAGTACAGCAAAGCCTCCAAGTACATCCTCAAGAATAGGAAGTCCTTTTTTAATATGATCTTTACCGTTCATACCAAGCTTAGCTGTACATCCGCCTGCTGAAACTATAACATTTTTATATGTTCCTGCCTTTACCAGTGATGCTGCCGAAATTAAAGCATGAGTAGGTGCCGCACAGAAGCCTCTTATGTCAGAGCCTGTTGCATTTACAAGTCCTGCTACCTCTGCACATGCCTTTGCAAAGTTGCCGCCGCCTCTTTGATTCATATCTCCGCATGCTTCCTCTGAACAATCAATAACATAATCTATTTCTTCTTTTTTAATATTGTTTTTTGCTATCAAGTTCATAATTGCAAGAACATTTGTAGCCTTTGAAGTTAAATTTTCATGCATTACATGAGCACTTAAATTTACATCTATATCATGTGCTCTCTTCACACAGCCAACTAAAACCTTATTGTGATAAATAGGCTCTGAATGCTCTTCGTCAACCAGTTTTCTGATTACTTCAGCATCTTCGCCTTCCTTTAATCTGTCCATTAAATCTGCGCCCACAAGTGGATGTTTTTCAAGACTTTCTCTCGCAGCTGCTACAAAATTCTTCTCCAGCTTTACAAGATCAAATACATCACACATTTGCATTAAGCATATAAATTCTTCCTGAGGCATTATTTCTCCGAATTTACCGTATCTGTCTGCTCCTGACACTTCCTTATCAAACCAAGGTTGTTCGATTTTAGCAAGCTCATCAGGAGTAACATTTCCTATATATGCTTGATTTGGAGGATATTTTACAACCTGCTCGAAGGTTCTTAAATGATTTTCCAATTGTTTTAAATATTCTGACTCAGGATTTACTGTTCTTTCTGTAGTTTGAGTTGTACCGTTCTGCATTACCATGTCCGGAGTAAATGCCAATATATAGCTTGCTCCCTTTATTACACTGTTCATTGTATACCTCCATAAAATAATATTTATAAAATTAAATTTTTAAGTACAAAGTATAAAGTTTAAAATTTAAAGCTTTATTTTACATTAAATTATTTAAACTTTAAACTTTATAATTAAGGAATTAATTTATTAATTGTAAACTGAAAAAAGTTGCTTCGCTATAATTTTATGGCGAAGCAATCTTTTTTCGCATTTTTAAAAATCGCCGCTGCAAAATACTCAAATGCAACAAATAATTTTCCGATTTGTTTATTCCATTAATTTAAACATCTATTTATATGGAATAAGGAAAGAAATTATTATTTTTATATTATAGATATTTACAGAAGTCCTCTCTTATCGGAGCCATTTCTGATATTATATCATCAACGTCTAATACCATTTCCATCATTCCTACTTGCTCATCATAAACTGCTTCATCAACTTCATTTTTTATTTCCGGTTCACATACGTGGAATACACTGAGTCCTAACTGAACTCCTGTCAATGGACCTGCAAAAGTTGGATCTCCATTAGTTACTGTTTCAGCAGCTAATCCTGAAGCTTCGCCTTCTGATGCACCTAATACAACAACTATATTTTCTGCACCATATTTCTCAGCTAAATCTTTTACCCTCTTTTGATTTTCCAAATCCATTGCGCCTGCGGCAGTTCAGACAAAGCATTCTGTAGATGAATAAACTACTTCAGCTCCGGCAGTTTTTACACATTCTTCGATTGCCGGTCCCGGAATACCATCTCTGTCGCCTATTATAATTACTTTTTTTCCGTTTAATAAGCTCATTTTTTCCTCCTTAATGTTTTTTATTTATTTATATAGCTGACAATTATTTTGTAATAGCTATATATACTTTTTCACCAATGCTTCTACATTTTCAGGTGAAGCATCCTCTTTAACTAATTCTTCTACCTTTTTGCCATCTTTGTAAATAGCAATTACAGGTAATCCTAATATTTGTTGACCGATTGCAACTCTTCTTGCTTTAGTTGTATTTAATTTAGTAAATTTTAACTTATCTCCATATTTTTCTGATAACTCTACAACATGAGGCATTAAAGCTTCACATGGAGCACAACCGTCTCCGAAGAAATCTACCAATACATAGCCTTCTGCTTGTAATACTTCTGGTTCAAAAGTTGCTTTATCTAATACTAACATACGAACACCTCCGCTATTATAATTTTTTAATCAGCTAAATATTTTTCTGCCTGAACTGCAGCAATAGCACCGTCAGCCGCTGCTGTTACTACCTGTCTAAGGCTTTTAACTCTAACATCTCCGGCAGCATAAACTCCCTCAATATTAGTTTTCATGTTTTCATCGGTAACAATATATCCGTTTTCAAGGTTAATAATACCTTCAAATATTTGAGTTTTAGGTGTATAGCCTATGAAAACAAATATTCCGAAAATACCGTCATCCTCATCAGCAACTATTTCAGTCAATTCTCCGGTTTTTAAATTTTCAAGTACCATCGAATTAACCAAGCCTTCACCCTTGATTTCCTTTACTGCACTGTTCCAAATAAAGTTCATTTTAGGATTGGCAAATGCTTTTTCCTGAATAGATTTTGCTGCTCTGAGCTCTTCTCTTCTGTGAATAATGGTAACCTTTCTTGCAAACTTTGTTAAATACATTGCTTCTTCAACAGCAGTATCACCGCCGCCAACTACAAATACTTCAAAGTCTTCAAAGAAATTACCGTCACAGGTTGCACAATAGGAAACTCCTTTACCGGTAAAAGTTTTTTCTCCGGGGCAGCCAATTGGTCTTGAGGATGCACCGGTTGCAATAATAACTGTCTTTCCTGTGTACTCGCCTTTTTTACCCTTAATTACTTTTTCCTTGCCTTCAAGCTTAACTTCGAGAATTTCGTCATATACCTTTTCTGCTCCGAAATGCTCTGCTTGATGTGCCATCCTGTCTATAAGTGTTGGTCCTGATTCACCTTCAAGACAACCCGGATAGTTTTCTACTTCTGATGTCAGTACTATTTGACCGCCATCCTTGTCTTTCTCAATAATTAATGTGCTTAATCTTGCTCTTCCTGCATATAAAGCAGCTGATAATCCTGCAGGACCGGCACCTATTATTATAACATCATAAACCTTGTTCATTTTACATCTCTTTTACTATTTCATAATATATATTATACTTAGCAATTTTTATTCCAACATTACCAAGTATAATATATTTTTATAAAATGTTGGAAAATCAAACATAATTTTTAATATATAACATATATATTTATAAAGTTTGATTAAATAGATTTTTAATAAAGCAACCTATTCCTGCTAAGAATTATATTTCCTTATTAGAAATTTATTTTTCAAACACTGTTTGACCTGTTACTTCTGTTTCTAGTGCTTTTAATGCTCTTCCAACTAAATTTCTTCTTATATCTTTTTCTTCTTCCAGAGTTAAAGCCGGATTTCCCAGTGGGTGAGGTATAGCTATAGTAGGAACTATTCTGTTAGCTCCAACTGTTAATGATATCGGAACAACTGTACACATATGAACTACAGGAATTCCTGCTCTTTCTACTTCTTTTACCATCGTTGCACCGCAACGAGTACAAGTACCTCAGGTTGATGTTAGTATAACTGCATCAACTCCGTCTGCTTTTAGTTTCTTACTGAATTCTGCAGCAAAAGCTTTTGAACTCTTAACTGCAGTACCATTTCCAACTGTTGTATAGAAATATCTGTGTAAAGAACCGATTTTGCCTTCTTTTTCAAATTCTCTCAATATATCCACTGGTAATACTCTGTCTGCATCAGCATTTGCATATATCGGATCATATCCGCCATGAGCTGTTTCATATGTTGCTTCAGTTAAATCCATAACACCGTCAATATCATATTCGCCATATTTTGATGCACTTGATGATTCAATGTGGTCAGGATTTCCTTTTGGAACAATACCGCCTGAAGTAACTAATGCTATTTTAGCTTTTGTAATATCTTTTACTGCAGGATTAGGCTCAACTCTGTCAAAATCAGGCATTGGGAATTCTGTTTCAAATTCTTTTCCCGCTAATTTTTTAAGAAGCATATCAACTGCTCTTTTTGATCCTCTTTCTTTTTCAAAGAAGTTAACTCTTAAGCCGTTTGGCATATAGCCTTCTTCAGCTGAAGCACCTATTTTTTCACCTTTAGCAAGCTTTAATGCTAGAGGAGCCATTTTCTTAACTGCATCTCTCATACCTGCAGCAGAATTTTTAGTAGATACCATGTAAACTTTATTTTTAAACATATCGGCACCGGGGTTTTCTTTGTACATTCCTGTTAAAGATGGTATTCCCAGTTCTTCCTTAACTGCAGTAGCGATAGTACCGCAAGCAACACCGTATCTTCCCGCATTAAATGCCGGACCTGCTATAAATAGATCTGGATTGTATTTTTTAACCATACCTAATACTTCAGCTTTGGCTTTTTCAAGATTTTCATTGAAATAAGAATCTCCGCATACAATAGTAGCAACTATTTCAGCTTCACCGTTAAATGCTTGTTGGAAAGCTAAACCGGGACCTACAATACCTTCTCTGACTTCAGCAGGTATATGTGCCATTTCTTCTCCGCCTACATTAGCAAAGAATTGATTTATATATTGAACAACTTTTATCATTATTTTTTCCTCCCTTCTCTACTATCTCGCACTCAATTTGTTGAAGCCCATTTCATTTGTTGCACCTGTTATAACCTGAAGCTCAGCAGTTATGCTTCCATCAGCATGTAAGCTTCCGTCAAATCCGCCGGCTATAATATCTATATACTGAGTATGGCCGATTACCTTATCAAGTGCAGGTAAATGAATTACTTCATTTGCATTACCGCCTGTTACAACTGCATTAGCGCTAACGTCAGCATCTGCCAGAGATTGAGAAGAACCGTCTCTTCCTGCATATTCATCAGTGATTATAACTGTTTTAATGCCTTTTGCTTCAATTTTCTTACAGTTCATTATTAAGTCAGTATCCGGATTACCGAAGCCTTCCTGTGAAATCAACACTCCGTCTAAGCCTAAAAATTCTGCAAGCTTAGCACTCCAGTTAGATGATCTTTCTTTATCTGCAAGATATACATTTTCATTTGTAATTATAACACCTACAAAGTTTAATGTTTTTCCGTGCTGTGCAAATAAATCGTGTATTACAGGGTTATTTAAATGATGATAAGTCGTGTTTTTGTCGCATGCTGATACACAGTTACCGCTTACTATTGCTCCATCCATAACTTCGGTCGGATATATCATAGTAGTTAAACTTTGTTTAGCATCAACACCATAAACATAAGTATCATGCATTAAGCCCTGACTTTGTAGCATCAGAACATATGCCACTCTTGGCAATTCAGGATAAGCTTTAAGTCCTTCAGTAACAGATAATGTTTCAAAAGTTTCTGTTTCATCCGGAGTTAAATTTTTTGCAAGGTTTCCTAAATAGATAGCTGCTTTATATCCTGCAAATCTTAGAGCTTTTTCGTGTTC
>DAIUCB010000143.1:0-7391 GCA_036846385.1 Bacillota bacterium
TAATAGAGCTGTTAAAGTACTCAAATAAACAGTTAAAGCAAACACTCATTCTTATTACCCATGATCCCAATGTTGCAAAGCAGGCAGACAGAATAATAGAAATTGAGGACGGTCGAATATCAAAGGATGAGGTGATATTTGAATGAATGTGATAAGTCGTTTTGCTTTCAAAAGCTTGAAAAACAACAGAAAATGGACTATTGTCACCGTCATAGGCATAATAATTTCTACAGCGATGATAACAGCGGTTTTTACACTTTCAGCATCCTTTATAAATATGATGCAAAGATTTACCATAGAAGATACAGGCAATTATCATTCTGTTTTTTTTAATGCAAAAGCAAAGGATATAGCTTATATCAGAGACGATAAATATACAGATGATATTATGGTAACACGCAGCGTAGGCTATGCTAAGCTGGAGAATAGTCAGAATCGTTATAAGCCATATTTGTATATAGAGCAATATGATGATAACAGCATGAAATATTTTCCGATTCATTTGATTTCCGGCAGACTGCCTGAGAATGATAAGGAAATAGTAATACCACAGCATATTGAAACTAACGGCGGGGTAAAATTCAATTTGGGAGATAAGCTGAAATTAGCCATTGGTAAAAGGAAGCTTCCTGATGGTAAAATATTGATGCAAAATGAACATTTGTATTACTCTGATGAAAAAGGGGCGATAAATGAGGAATTCATTTCAGAAGGTGAAGCAGAATACACGGTTGTAGGAATTATGGAAAGACCGGGGTTCGAATCACGCCTTTCACCCGGATATACAGTAATAACCTATCTGGACAACAAAGCACTTCTGCCTGATACGGAGGTAGATATCTATATGCTGTCAAAAAAGCTTGACAATAATATAGATGACAGAGTTTACAATGTTGCCGATAAAATCGGGCTGGACAAATCTAATGTAGGCTTGAATATAGTACTCCTTAGATTTTATGGAATAATCGAAAATGATGAAGCCCGTAATATTGTTTTTATTTTTTCTCTTATTACAATTATTATTATAATGGCAGCATCGGTCTCGCTTATATATAATGCCTTTGCAATATCCGTATCTGAGCGTGTCAAGCAGCTGGGAATGCTGGCAAGTGTAGGTGCAACAAAGAAACAAAAATGTGAAAGCATTTATTACGAAGGCTTAGCTGTAGGTATTATCGGTATACCCTTAGGTATAATTTCAGGTCTTATTGGTATAGGTATCACTATCAAGCTATTAGAGCCGATGATCAACGGCTTTATAAATACAAGCCATGTTGGACTTAATATGATTGTATCTCCTAAAGCTATATTGTATACAGCTTTATTTGCAGCACTTACAATATTTATTTCCGTATATATGCCTGCAAAGCGTGCATCCAAAATTATGCCTATAGATGCAATCAGACAGTCAAAAGAAATTAAAATGACGTCAAAAAACATTAAAACACCTTGGCTGGTTAAAGCTCTCTTTGGCTTAGAGGGAGAATTGGCATTGAAAAATCTTAAGAGAAGCAGAAAAAAGTACAGAGCAACTATTATTTCCTTATCAATCAGTATTGTATTGTTTTTATCTGTTTCTACCATAACAGAATATACAAAGAAAAGCGCTGAAATCAGACTGGATACAGAAAATATTAACTTCGACGTAATGATTAGGCTAAATGATTCAAGCAATGAAAAGAGATTGAAGGCGTTCAACAATATTATTTCACTTGATTTGGTTGAAGATTACGGTTTTATAAGGGAACTGAACGGAAGCTCTCTTGTATCGGAAAAATATTTGCCTGACCTCACAAAGAAAATGATTGTACAGGAAAAGGACGGGGGTTTCCTATATAATGTTTGTGTAACAGCAATAGGAGAGGATGCCTTTAAAAAATATGTAGCTTCCATAGGAGGCAGAGCTGAGGATTACGGTGACCCATCCAATCCAAAATTTATATTGGTTAACAAAAATGTAAGCTATTTGGAGAATGAAAGGAAATATATAGAAAGTGAAGCAATAAGATTAAAGGAAGGAGAAAGTATTAATTTTAAAGGCTCAAGCAGTAATATTCAAATGAAGATAGAAAAAATAACAGATAAAATGCCTATCGGAACATATTCAAATCAATATGGCAATATCCTTTTGGTTACATCCGATATAATTTATGATTCAATAAAAGATTCAAATAAATCACGTGAGTCTGATATAGCCCTTGCTCTTAAGACCGCTGACGGAGAAAAACTTGATACGCAAATAAATGAAATTTTCAAGGAAAACAATGTATATGATTCAAATATGATGAATATTAGTGTTGATGCAAAAATGCAAAAACGTGTTTCGATAGTTATGTCTGTTTTCATTTATGGCTTTATTACACTTATTTGTTTAATATGTATTGCAAATATATTTAATACGGTTTCGACAAATCTGGCTCTCAGAAGAAAGGAATTTGCAATGCTTCGCTCCGTTGGTATGACGCCTGAAAGCTTTAAAAAAATGATGAATTTCGAAAGTGTTTTTTATGGAATAAAAGCATTGATGTACGGACTTCCCATAAGTGCCGCAATAGGCTTTTATCTATATAATTCCCTTAATAATATGATTTCATTTCCCTTCAGACTGCCGTGGAGAGATTATGGAATTGCCATTGCCTTAGTATTTATAATAGTTTCGGCTACTATGCTGTATTCCGGTGCAAAGCTGAGAAAGCAAAATATTATTGATGCTCTGAAGGATGACAGCTATTAAATAAACTAAAATACAATGAAAAGTGTTTCTTACAAAAAGAGACACTTTTTGTAATTGGGAAAAAATAGTACATGTGGAATACTGCTAAATACTGTGATATAATATTAAAATAAATATTAATAAGATTTATTGTTTATACAATATAAACATTATGAGGTGTAATCTATGAATGAGGATTTGATTAAGAAGGTAATAGTAGATAACATTGAGGAAGGTATCTTAATTTTTGATACGTCACTGAATATTGTATATGCAAATAATAGGTGTAAAGAAAAGCTGGGAATAATAAATGAGGAAATTGTCGGGGAAAATGTATTCTCATTATTCAAAACTGTCACTACTAATGACAGTCATATAGTAAAGGTAATTGAAACCGGAGAACCGTTAATAGGATATTATGATGAATTTATAACCAAATACGGTAAAAAGGTAAATTTGTTTAATTCTACTTATCCTATAACAGAAAACGGTAAAATAATCGGGGTAATGGACGTATACAGAGAAATGGGTGGCTATCATGAGATGGAAAACAGAATTAAGCTGCTTGAAAGGTTTAATAAGGATACACATCATAAAAAAGTCAGAAGCAGTACAGCAGATGACAACGGGACAATATATACAATAGATAATTTTATCGGCAAAAGCCAAGCAATTTCTGAATTGAAGGACAAGGCTAATAAAATAGCCTGCAGCGATTCCTCTGTTTTAGTCTATGGTGAAACCGGAACCGGCAAGGAGGTTCTTGTTCAAGCACTGCATAATTTAAATGTTAACAGAAGAGCCTTTCCTTTTATTGCACAGAATTGCGCCGCTCTGCCTAATACTTTGCTGGAAAGCATTTTGTTCGGAACTGAGAAGGGAAGCTTTACTGATGCGGAAAACCGTCCGGGCTTGTTTGAATTATCAAACAACGGAACATTATTTTTAGACGAAATAAATTCAATGCAGATGGATTTACAGGGCAAGCTGCTGAGAGTTTTGGAGGATGGGCTTATCAGAAGGGTAGGAAGCTCAAATGTACAAAGGGTAAACACCCGTGTAATAACCTCAACCAATGAAAGTCCTCAATCGATTTTAAAGCAGCAGAAAATAAGGAATGACTTGTTTTATAGATTAAATGTGATTTATTTAGAAATACCGCCTCTGAGAGAACGAAAGGAAGACATTGAGGAGCTGGTTTCTTATTATATAAGATATTATAATTATAAATACAACAAAAACGTAGAAGGCTTTTCCAATGAGGTTATGGATTTGCTTTTAGATTACCATTGGCCGGGCAATATCAGAGAGCTTCAAAATATTGTAGAAAGTACAGTAGGTATTATTAAAAAAGAGAAAAGAATAAGACTTGAATCTATGTCAGAGCTGTTTATGAACAAGCTTATGACCTGCTCAGGGAGAAAAAGCAGCTTTGACACAGATTTTTTTTCAAATTCATTAAACAGCAACATTGAAAACTATGAAAGAAAATTGATAGAAGAAAGCATAATAAAATCAGGCGGAAACATTTCTGCAGCAGCTAAGCTTTTAAGCATACCGAAACAAACACTGTTTTCGAAAATAAAAAAATATAACATCAAATGGAATATTAATATAAACTAATACTATAGGAGCAGTGAATAGTTATGTATAAAAAAATACCTTTAAAAGATCTGATTGAAATGATAGATGACGGAATAGTATTATTAGATAAAAATTATGATATAGTTTTGTTCAATAAAAAAGCAAAATCTTTAAATGGTTTAAATTATAATGAGATAAAAAGCAAAAAATTTCATAATATTTTTCCTGAATTAAATAACAGTAACAGTCTCATGCTCAGAGTTTTGCACGGTTCACCGTCTATTGCAGATTATTATCAAAATATAAGCAATGAATGCGGAAGTAAAAGCTCCCTGTTGATTTCATGTTATCCTATTTATGAAAATGATGAGATTGTAGCATCTATGGAAATTTATAAGGATATAACCAAAATGGAGCTTTTATCAAACAAGCTATGCAGTTTGCACATAAATAACAGGAAGCTCTTTGATAATATTCCCGATGTTTTAAAAAACGGAACAGTATACAAATGTGAATCAATAATAGGCAACAGCGCAGCAATAAAAAAAGCTAAAAAAACTATAATTTCTATCGGTGATTTAGATTCTTCAGTTTTGATATACGGGGAAACCGGAGTAGGTAAGGAATTATTTGTTCAAGCCATACACAATATCGGAGACAGATACAAGTATCCATTTATCTCTCAAAATTGCGCCGCATTACCGGAGAATCTGATGGAAAGCATCATGTTCGGCTCTGTAAAGGGAAGCTATACAGGTGCCGAAGACAAATTAGGCTTATTTGAATTGGCTGATAACGGTGTTTTATTCCTCGACGAGATAAATTCTATGCCTATGACCTTGCAGGTAAAGCTTTTAAGAGTTATTCAAGACAAAAAAATCAGACGTATAGGAGATACTAAATTCAGAGATGTAAATGTAAGAGTAATTGCTTCTATGAATGAAAAGCCTTCAGATGCAATCAAGAATGGCAGGTTAAGAGAGGATTTATATTACAGACTTAATTCTACTGAAATTGAAATACCTCCGCTAAGAGACAGGAAAGAAGATATTGAGCTATTTGTTAACTATTATATAAATGTGTTTAATATAGTGTTAAATAAAAATATTGAAGGAATTTCGAAAAATGCATTAAAAATATTGGTTGATTATGACTGGCCCGGCAATGTGAGAGAATTAAAGCATACGATAGAAAGCATAATGAATCTGAAGGAAGGCAGTGAAATAAACACTGATGATATAAAGTATAAAATCAAAGATATGGAAAAGCACAGAAGCGCAATAGATAATTCAAGTGAAGAACAGAAAGAAAATAATGAAAACAGAAATTCAATGCAATATAAATTACGAGAATATGAGACCGAAATAATTTGCTCCGCACTTAAAATGTCCGGAGGAAACAAAACAAAGGCTGCAAAGCTATTAAAAATACCTAAGCAAACACTAAATAACAAGCTGATCAGATTAAAAATAAAGTAAGCATCAGCTTTAAATGAAAATGAGTACCACATTTCGTACATTTTATGTAATTAAATGCATAGGTGTATTAAAAATGGTACTCAATTTATTGAATGAATTTAACATTGAAATTGTAACGGTTATTTTATGTAAAAGTTGGCATTATAATTGCTATATATAATTGTAATAGTTTATCGCGATAATAACTAAATGACGCAAAAATTTCATCATATGTAAATTGTATCTAATGGAAA
Source organism: Bacillota bacterium (assembly GCA_036846385.1). Classification (GTDB taxonomy): domain Bacteria; phylum Bacillota; class Clostridia; order Tissierellales; family Sedimentibacteraceae; genus Sedimentibacter. Next base: position 6,009 of record DAIUCB010000143.1, read on the forward strand.
TAGACGTAGATAATATAAAATACAGTCAAAATTTCTGTTGAGTATGACTAAATGTAAATCGTACAAGATATATTTTGACTGATAGAATTATTTTAAATTTCAACAGTAATCAATAATAGAAAGGAAGTGATATTAATGAAATATGAAAAGCGAATTGAGGATTTGATTAAGATAATGAAAAGGAATGAACTAGATGCAGTAATTATTGGAAATAAATCAAATGTAAGGTACTTTTCTAACTTGCGTTTTAATGCGGCATCATTTTCATTGCTGTTTGTATCAATTAGCGGGGATGTAATTTTGTTGGTAGCAGCTCTTGATTATAATCGTGTCAAAAAAAGCTGCTGGATAAAAGATATAAGAAAGTTCGCTGAGGACAGTCCAAATTACCTTGAACCATTAAAATTGGTATTGCAGAATCGTAAATATAACAGAATAGGCATAGAATTTTCTACAATTACAGTTGAAAAAGAAATATTAATTAAAGAAACAACAAATGGACAGATGATAAACATAGAAAATGAAATGTTAGAATTACGAGCCATAAAGGATAAAGAGGAAATTGAGAAGATTAAAGTAGCAGCTAGAATTGCAGATTTTGCTATGAATGGTGCTGTAATGTCAATAAAAGAGGGTATGACAGAATATGAAATTTCTGCAATCGCACAGAATATTATTATGAAAGAGGGAGCTGAGGGATTATCCTTTGAACCATTTGTAATGATTGGTGAAAATGCATGGATGCCGCAAAGGTTTTCAACAAGTAATAGATTAAAAAAGGGTGAACTCGCTTTATTTGATATGGGTTGTATAGTAGATGGCTATTGTTCTGATATAACAAGGACTTTTTCTTTAGGAGGATTATCAGATGCTCAGCAACAAATATTTAATATTGCTTACCAGGCACAGCAAAGGGCTATTAACGCTGCGAATCCGGGTATTAAGTCTGAAGAACTAGATAGAGAGCCAAGAGAATACATTACCGATAATGGTTATGGTGATTATTTTCCGCACCTCACAGGTCATGGACTAGGTCTTGATGTTCATGAAATGCCTATTATTGATAAAGATAGTAAAATACTACTAAAACCGGGTATGATTGTCACAATTGAACCTGGAATTTATGTTGAAGGAGTTGGCGCATGCCGTATAGAGGATATGTTGCTGATAACTGAGAATGGTTGTGAGTTGCTGACAAAAACACCACGCGAGCTTTATAGGAGGATATAATGAGTGTATTTGATATTTTAAAAGAATGGAATATAGAAAACTACAGAATTGTAGATGAACAGGGTATTAAAGAAATTACATTAGGAGCATCTATACTTGCTACTGGTGGCGGAGGTGATCCTGAAATTGGACGTGCGAATTGTTCGTTGCTGA
>DAIUCB010000144.1:0-7288 GCA_036846385.1 Bacillota bacterium
CATCACTTAGGCTCAGGCTTGCCAGAGATGTGTCTGAATTACCCCATGTTCCGCCTAAATCAGCGCCCAGATTAAGAGTAAACATTACCCTTATCTCATCTCCGTCGGACAGCTTGCCGTTCTTAGCCGAAAATTCCTGGAACCCATAATTTGTAAAGAAGTCATTGAGGGTTCCCATCCATCCAGAACCGGGCGAACCGTCAAATTCTCCTAAACTCTTTCCATCTTTAGTAATGCTGGCGAGATATTGTATATTGTAGTCGTCTACTCCGTTAGGCTTCGTTCCGCCTGTACCTGTCCAGCCATATCCATTATCCTTGAGAGCACGCAGTATTACAGTCATCATATTGTCTTTTTCGGCATATTCAAAACTAGGTTCATTTACTATACTTCCTGTAAATGCACCTTTGCTGTATGTGGTGTTTTCGATATACAGGTCAACTGTTCCTAAAACTTTTCCAAAGCCATCAATTGTACCTGTTAATATCACTTTTGGGACAGCCTTCATCTTAGCAATTATATCATCCAGAATACCCGCTATGTTTACTATTTCCTTCTCAGCATAAATCAAAGTTATTCCGTTATCCTTAATATTGGTAAGATTAATCCAGTTATCGTCCGTATATTCATGGCTTTTGTATCCGGAATATTCCTTATTAATTGTAGCTATGGCTTCTGTCTTTGCCTTTGCAAGTACAGCATCAATTTCTCCGCTGATTACAGGACCCCACGTAACCTTTATCTTTGCATTTTCATAAGGCATAATAAAGCTTGTGTAAGCATCCTCTATAACTATATCATCGTTGCCGGAGCCTTTAATAGTATCTTGTTTTCCGTATATATTTTCAACTCCTGCAATCTCCACACCCTTAATTTCATAAGGTACTTCACCGATTAATACGGTTCTGCCCTTTATCAAATTATAGGTGCCGGTTGTTCCTATCCTTTCCGTTTCAGCATCATTGAGTACTTTCCATCCATTACCGCTTATTTCACCGTCAGTCATATAAGCAAACATATCTATTCCCGCAGCAAAGAGTACAAAATCATCCGGATAAGCCTTTAGTGAATATTTTTTGGTACCCTCTAAAGCTATACCATCTGCATCTCTGCCATATACCTGCGCTCCGTAAAGCAGCTCACTTCCTCCTGATGACTTAATATACTGAATCATGGATTTTATTGCAGCTGCCGCCTGGTTAGTATCTGCTGCAATTTCAAAGCTTAGCTCGTAGGGATGGAGCACCTGTAAGCCCTTGTCAAAAGCATTATTGATACGGTTGTATTTTTCCGTTTCCATTCCCGTCAGCTGATTTTTCTGGCTTTGATCCATTACAGTATACCTGCTCACAAGCTCCTGCACCAGATATGTATTGTATTGTCCCAGCAGCTTCACATCGTCAGGCAGCCTAGAAAGCAAGCTTCTGAAATCAATGATTTTGGAATTTTCCTTCAATACTCTATCCTGAACAGCCTTTATGCCGTCCTGTGCCATCTTGGCTGCAGCCTTAACCTCAGTTAAATCTGTAGCAGAATCTATAGCTTTGATACCTGCTTCATAGAGAATTTTTAAGGTACTTAAGTCCGCAACACTGTATATACTTTCAGGATAAGCCTTGTACACATTTTCCAGACTGCTTTTCAGCTTCAGCTTTTCCTTTGCAAACTGCTCGGCAGTCATTTCTCCAACAATCTTAATATTCAAATCCGGCAGACTGGAGAAAAATCCATTTATATTTTCTTCGGAATTCTGTCCTGGTATATAATTTGATTTATCAGTGCCTCCTTTTGTAATTTCCCTGCTGGATAGTCCCGAAGTAATTGCACTGGTGTGGATTTTACCGCCTGTCAGGGAATAGTCTCCCGGCACCACAGGCAGTATCAGTTTTATATTATTATTTGTACGTATATTGTATTGAGTATGATTACTCTCTATTCCGTTTTCATCCCCGCCGCTTTCCGTATAAACAAGATATGTTTTGTCTGGGAAGCCCGGGTTTGATATGGCACCCAGCTTGGCAACAGGCATCCTGAGCCCTTTGAAGGAAATAACTGCATCAGCTCCATTTTCGGCTGTTAGGTTTAAGTTTCCTGCTTCATCCTTCGTTACTGCTGCTCCATCTATGGTAATATCCAAGCCATAAGCGTTAACAGAATAATATGTAGAGCTGCCTCCTGCGGATATTTCCACAATATTTCTGCCGTCCTTCAGCTGTACGGTGTAAGAACCATCTGAAGCTGCATTGTAGGAGGTCCAGTATTTCTGGTCATACCAGCTGTTTGTTTTCCAGTTTGTATTACCTATGGGCTCATGGACTCTCACGGAGGATATGGCAACGTTCGTGCCATTCTTGGAGGCCTTTGGAGTAAAGGTATATTCCCTGTACTGCTTGTTGCTTTCTATTCCGTTTATAGATTTTGTGTAGTATATGGTATCAAAATCGGTTACCTTGATTCCCGTATCAAATTTTACAGAAGAATCTCCACCTACATTTACTATTATAACCCCGTAGTTTTCATCCCACAGCTTGCTGTATATGTTGGTATTGACCGCTTCCACATTTGTTTCAAAGTTTAAGGCGTCATAAGTAACTTTTACTACGCTTATTCCCGTCTTACCAGGCTTTGCTTTTATGGTAGCTCCTGCATAATATGGATCCTTAATCTCCACGGAATCCCCGTAAATCACCTCAAAATGATAGTCTGGGTCAATATATTCATTGCCTGTAATACTGTTTATAGCCTGCCATGCCCTGAACAGGTATAATTCATGCTCTCCGCCCTCCGGCATCTGCAGGTACATGCTGTCATCCACGTTCATGAGCACATTTGCTTCATAGAAGCCTTGAGTTGCATCCTTTATATCTGCAGAAAAATCCGAAGCCTTCAGCAGCTGGTTTTCAGGGATATTTATGCATAAGTTACCCTTTCCCAGATTTAAGAAAGAAGCTTTTTTTACATATCCTCCCTTTTTCAGCTCGTAGTATATGGAAGTATCTGCCGGAACGTCAAATATATATTTCCACTGGTCTCCTGACTCGTCCACGGAAACATACTTTACCTCTGCCGAAGGAAGATAAAACTTAGGTCTTTGATAAACCCTTAAATCAGAGCCTGCAGGAACAGTCATAGTCAGCTGCTTCTTAGATGCAATAACGAATTTTCCGCTGTCAGACAGGTTGAGCCCTGCAAACTTAGTATCGTTGTAAACATAGGTTTTACCTGCACTTGCCCAATAGTTTTCATTAACATTAAAGCTATAATTGTATGCTATCTTTCCATACCTGGCAGGCAGCAAAAAGTGTGCCCTCTTATCTCCGTCCGATGTCGTGGTGCCCCCAGGAAAGTATTCCCTGCCCTCATCGTCTATGACAGACATAGTGTATGCAACGTAGTCATCGTTTCTGATAGAATAAGAATAATCAATTGTTTTCAGGCTAAGGCTGCTGTCCTCTGTTATACTGAAAGAGCCTCCGCCGTAGCTTTCACTGGTATATGTATATTCTCCGGGATAAAGCTCAAGACTTGTGTCCTCTTTTTGATGAATTGTATATATCATCAAGCCGTCGGAAGCAATGTATGCTTCTACACTGCTGTCAATAGACAGCGTGTGAGTCTCTGTACCCTCTTCAACTAGGTTAATTATCAACTCTTTTGTATGCTTACTTGGGGTAAAGGTACCGCTTTTTGTATCATAGCCTGGGGCAGATATGGTTACCGTATAGGGTTTTGGTTCAAGCCTGTAGCTGCCATCTGCCGGTACTACTACACCGGTCTCATCCTTTACTTCTATGGTACTCTCTGCAGGGTTTGCGGTAATTTTTACATTAAAGGTACCATTTTCGTTTTCTACAGTAGGCTCTCCTTCTGTAAGAACCGTTACTACTGTATTCTCATGTATATTTTCCAGTATATATTTACCGTCTTCCGGCTCCAATACGGTTCCATTATGAGATACACTAATTACTTTAACATCATCAGCATATTTTGAAGCTACTGTAAAGCTTATATTTCCTCCCTTGTCAACCGAGGTAGAATACAGAGATTCTCCGCCAATTTTAACTGTTGTATAGTCTGCTCCCACAAACTGCACATTGTAATGCTCTATATTCGGAAGTCCTACCCACGAACGCAGAACAGGATATTTGTATCCGCCGAATAAATGATCATACTTATCTTTTACTGCTTCACCCTCATACAAGGTATAGACCCCGCCCAGGTTTTCGACAAACGGCTGTGTCTGCATATAGCCCGATTCCACCGGTGACGGTATTCCTAAGCCCTGTGATAACTTGGCTGTTCCTATTCCATTTATACCTTCCACATCATTATAAAACAGGTTTGAAAGCTTTATTCTGCTGTAGTCAACTTCATATCCCATATTAGCATCATCATTAAAGAAAATGCTTCCTATGACCCCGCCAATAGTATTTTTATCTACTTCATCTGCTTTACCATCTAAGCTTATGCTTTCTGCAGCACTGTAGCAATTAGAAATAGTTACTCCAAAAGTGTCGCTTTCTGGTCCTAACATATCTCTTATCATGCTGGAATAACCTATATCAACTCCTCCGATTATTCCGCCTGTCAGCTTTTTGCCGTTTACACTGCCGGCATTGTAGCTGTTTTCTAATATAAGTCTTCCAAAATAAATATGTTCAGACCTTCCTACTAAGCCTCCTGTTCCTCCAGTTGCCTCAAGACTGCTTTTTCCTGACACATCTCCTAAGTTAAAGCTGTTTAAAATATAGGTTTCAGTATAAGGTGCTCTTGAGGGATCACTCATAAAATTAAATCCAACAAAGCCTATCAGACCTCCTATGTCTCCGTCATAGCGTGAACCGGAAGCTATACCGATTACATTCCCGTAGTTCGCACAGTCCTTAAGCATAGAAAAGGTTTTGGTTGCATCATATGATTGAGCAGCCGTTAGATTGTATAAACTTCCTATTATTCCGCCAACCTCTCGAACACCTTGAATATTTCCTTCATTTACACATTTTTCAATTCTGATTAAAGTCCCGTTGCCTGCTCCGTTTACTATACCGGCTGACCCATATGTACCTGTGGAGCCTGTAGATGTTATATCTCCTATGTTTGTGCAGTTTAATACATCACCCATAGTAGTGCCAACTATCCCGGCTGCTCTCATTCCTGTTATATTCCCTTCATTGATACAGTCATCAAAGTAGTCTCCCATTAATGCTATTCCTACTGCCTGACCTGAAGGATTTTTTATTTTTCCATAATTTTTACTTCCTATAACAGAATAGGCGCTTACTGCAATCCCTGCAAACTCACCGCTGTGATCTCCAACTATATCAACATAATTTTTGCAGTTTATAATAGATTGAGCTGTTCCGGGGCGATTTTTATTATATCTATGATATGCTGCTATTCCTCCCACAGAACTCCATGTGGAAGTTATTTTACCGTAGTTTTCACAGTCTTCTATCTTAGTATTAATAGCTTGAACAACTATTCCTCCGGTACCCATTCTTTCACTATCCAGCCTACCATAGTTTTTACATTCAATTATCTCACAGTCTATTGCTTCTGCCACTATTCCAGCTATATAATTACTGGTTCCCTTAATATACGCATTATTTATACAATTATTTATTTCACTGCTTGCGGCATTGGCTGCCAAGGCTGCTACATACATTGAACTCGATGATATATTTCCATCAATTTTAAGGTCCTTAACAACGGCATTTTCAATATACCCAAACAATGCCTTGTAATTTGCCGTAAACTCAACATCAAAACCTGTTATTTCCTTATTGTTCCCATCAAATGTACCGTTGTAAGACTTTGCTGCACCGTCTCCTATGGGAACCCAGGTACCATTTACAATGACCTCTTCCATGCTTATATCAGCTACAAGCATGGCATTTGCCTCTCTGTCCTGAGGTTCATTCTCAAGGGTTCCGTTTATCAAATCCCTGAACCAGACAAGCTGCTCTCCGCTTTCAATTTCATATACTCCATCATCATTTAAAATAGGAATAGCTGAAATTCCTGCGGGTGTGATTACCTCTCCAAAAGTACTAGCCACCGGGCGTTCAGAATTTAATTCCTCATGAGAAATGTTTGTGCCTTCCTCCTCTGGAATTCCAATAATTTCTGTTTTTTCATTTTCATTAACAGCTATTTCTTCGGCATTTACCGTCAGATACTGAAAGGGTAAAACCGAAATTAGCATAGCCAGCACCAGAATTAAAGAAAGCCCCCGGGTACGACTATGCTTAAGATTGTTTTTAAACATAATTACCTCCCTTGCAGCCTAAGCTGCCAATATTTATATTTCTGCCATGCAGCAATATACGTAAGAAAATGAAAGCCCAAAAGCGGGCTTTCATTTGTTATGGAATAGTATTAGGGAACAGGGTGTTGTCATCGAAAGCACCATATTTCCATACTATTAAGTCTATGGCATCAGCATCCATATCTCCAATACCCAGTATCTCTGAAATCCCTACTATATTGTAGCTTCCGCCACTAAACCTATAGGCTCTGTACTGCCAGCCATTCATTCCTGCATTCATATAAGTGGCTCCATTTACAGTCATGCTGTTAACAAATCCCCATGTTTCAGTGAAATTGCTTATAACTCCTATATTTTTCATGTTTTGTACACTGTCAAATACGGTTACATAGGATCTGTCGTCTGTATGAAGAGCCGCGTCTAAACTAGTCAACGCAATCCCAGTTTTTGGAGTAGGATTACCTGGTTCATACACTCTGTAGCTTACTATAGGAGAAGCAGTATTAACATTGTCATTATTGGCATTGTTATTCACAACCACTGTTATGTTCACATAGCCGCCTGTTAAGGGGTTAGTTGCTAAAAAACTTGCGGGCCCTGGCTGAGTTAAATATGATATATTTACCGTAAGCTTGCTGGCATATCCGCCTCCCGTAAGTGCATGGGATGTTGATGTTCCCTTGGTAATACCCGAAGTGCTGCCGCCTACAAGTGTCCAAACAACATTTTGTGCCGCTGTTGATGTGGTAAAGGTAGTCGGTGTAAAGGAAGCATCCGCAGGAACTGCAAATATATCAACTTTCTTACCTAATATCCCTATGGAAGCCTTATCTACAACTACTGTAAACTGTCCATTGTAAGCCGTCATGTTCGGGTCGTTGTCCAAAGCAAACGCCGGAACCATCGTCATGGCTAAAATCATAATAATAACCATGATCATAGAGATACTTTTTCTCATGTTCTTCATGAATTTTTTCATTTTTCTTCCTCCTATGATTTATTAATTATTCTCATTATAGG
>DAIUCB010000145.1:0-7257 GCA_036846385.1 Bacillota bacterium
GAAATGCAAGAGATTTTTCAAAAGCACCTGTAGCTACTACAACAGCTTTTGGATTTATCTTAAAATATTTATCTTCTTTTTGCAGTACAGTAATGACTCCGTCCTCATACATTCCTACTACGGTAGTATCTGTCATTATTTCAACATTCTCTTTATATTTATCAAGTTCCTTCAACAGTATTGACGGAATATCTATTCCTCTGGTTGAAGCATATTGCTTTTCAGATCCAAAAAACATATGTGTTTGCTTTACCAGCTGTCCGCCCAATTCTTTATTTCTTTCTATTATTAAAACCTTAGCTCCGCTTGAAGCTGCACTTACAGCAGCACATAAGCCTGCCGGACCTCCGCCTATGATAACTAATTCAGCCTGTTTCATGCTATCACTCCTTTTCCTTCTTGAATTTCAACAACCATACCGTCTTCCAAGTCAGTTACACAAGTTTTAACATTCGGTACACCATTTACAACCATTAAGCATGATGAACAGTTTCCTATTGCACAGTAAAATCCTCTCGGTCTATGCAAAAATAAGCTTTTACCAAGAACCTTAACATCAGCCGCATGTAAAGCTGCAGCAATTGTTTCACCTTCATATCCCTCGATTTCCTGACCGTTGAAAGTAAATTTTATTTTTCTTCCTCTTTCAAATTCAAGAATAGGATGCTTTTCAATTCTCATAGATACATCTCCTATTAATTAATATTTTTATTACTCTACTTTTATAGCAATAAACATACCAACTATTTAATTTGTTGAAAATTGTATTATTTTACTTATAAATTGTATTTTTGAGATATAAAATTATATTTAATTAAGATAAAATCTGTCACAATTCCGACACTGTGTCAAATTACTGACAATGATTTTTTTATTTATTACTGCGATATTTATTCTATACGTAATAAATATTATAATAAATCAGGAATAATAACAATAAAATCAACTGTTTTATTATAAAAATACATATAGTCAGTTTATTGACACGTAATATTAAACAATAAAGAGCATCAAATATTAATGTTTTATTATTTGATGCTCTTTATTGTTTTTTAATACTTTAAATATTTTTACAGCTTCTAAAGCTTTTATTAATTTACATTCCAAGATATGCCTTCTTAACTATATCAGTTTCCATAAGTGTTTCACCGGTTCCTTCTATAATCATCCTCCCGTTTTGAAGAACATATCCCCTATCGGCAATTTCAAGAGCTTCCTGAACCTTTTGTTCTACAAGGAGCACCGTCAGCCCTGTCGAGCTTACATATTTCAACGCCTGCATAACCGCTTCAACCATCAGGGGTGCCAGACCCAATGACATTTCATCTACCATCAGAAGCTTTGGTCTTGACATAAGACCTCTTCCAATAGCAAGCATCTGCTGCTCACCTCCGCTTAGAGTTTCCGCCTTTTGGTTTTCTCTTTCCTTCAATTTCGGAAATATTTCATATACTTCCTTCAAAGCCTTACCCTTTTCAGCTTCTGATTTTATTATATAGGCCCCCATAAGCAGGTTATCCTTAATACTCAATTTCCCAAACACATGTCTTCCCTCAGGCACATGTGATATACCTAATTCAACTATCTTGTTTGCTTTTAAACCGTCTATACGCTGACCGTAAAATTCAATTTCTCCTTGCATCGGCTTTAAAATACCCGATACGGTTCTTAAAAGCGTTGACTTTCCCGCTCCGTTAGAGCCGACAATTGATACAACCTCTTTTTCTCTTACTTCAAAGGATACATCAAATATTACCGGGACATTATCGTATCCGACTTTAATGTTTTTGACTTTTAGCATGATATTTATCCCCCAAATAAGCTTTTATAACATTTTCATTGTCTGCAATTTCCGAAGGGGTACCTTCGGAAATTTTTTTACCTGCATTTAACACAACAATATTATCAGATATGGGCATTATTGCTTCCATAATATGTTCTACTATCAGCAGTGACAGACCGCTTTCCTTCAGCTTAATGCACAGCTTCATTACATCCTTTATTTCTGTTTGATTTAGTCCTGCCATACATTCATCAAGCATTAAAATTTTAGGCCTGGTAGCAAGAGCTCTTGCTATTTCAACTCTTTTTTTGTCTACAATGGTTAAGCTTACCCCTAAAATACTTCTCTTTTTATTTAGATCCGTAAGTTCCATTACTTCTTCAGCAATTTTTTGCGCTTCTTTCTTTTTTCCGGTGTGCAAAAATGCTCCGGTCATTATATTTTCCTCTACAGACATTTCCTTTAAGGTTTTTACTATTTGAAATGTCCTTGTAATACCTAATTTGCATATTTGGTAGGAGGTAAAACCTGTAATATCCCTGTCATTATAGGTTACCTTTCCGCTAAACGGTTTATAAAATCCGGTAATACAATTAAACAAGGTAGTTTTTCCCGCTCCGTTTGGACCTATTAAGCTTACTATTTCATTTTCATGGATAGTAAAGGATACATTTTCATTGGCTACCAGACTGCCAAATTTCATTGTTATACTATCAATATTAAGAATTGGTTTCAACTTTGCCTTCACCTGCCCTTTGTTTCTTTATATTATTATTAACCCTTTCTACTAAGCCGATTATTCCTTTAGGCTGGAAGCATGCAACTAAAATCACAAGTAATCCGAAAATCATTAAATCTATTCCGCTTCCCGTACCTCCCAGTACAATTCTCGTAGTTTCGGATAATGGAATAAGAATTGCCGCACCTATTATCGGACCGTAAATATTACCTATTCCTCCCAAAACTGTCAGCAATACTATTTTAATTGACATATCCAAGGTAAACAGCATAAATGGATCTATATAAAGTATATACTGAGCATATATTGTACCTGCAAGGGCTGATAAAGCAGCACTTATAACCATTGCATAGGTTTTATAATTTGTAGTGTTAATACCTATTGATTCGGCAACCTCATGACTTTCCCTTATAGCTTTTAGGTAGTAGCCCATTTTGGAATTTTCTATAAAGCTGCATATAAAAATAACAATTGCAAATAATCCCAAAGCTATATAAATATATGGCAGCTTAGAGGAATTAAACTGCATAAATATCAAGCTGTCATCAACTATCGGCAATGAAAGCCCTGTAGCTCCTTCAACAAAATCCCAGCTGACGAAAAGCTGCTTAATTATTTCCGCAACTGCCAGTGTTGCTATTGCAAAATAGCTGTCTTTCAATCTGAAGCATGGATAACTTATTATAGCCGCAACCAAAGCTGCTGCTGCTGCTCCGACAAACATTCCAATCCATGGACTTATATTAAATCTGTAGAAAAGCACTGAGGATGCATAGGCGCCTATTCCAAAAAAAGCGGCATGACCAAAAGATGTTTGTCCTGCAAAGCCGGTGATAATGTTCCAGGCTTCACCGAGAGTAGCAAATATAAGCAGTAAAACCAGAATATTATGAAAGCTGTCTGATTTAAATATCAAAGGCAGTGCTGCTATAGCAGCTATTAATATGATTAGTGTCTTATTATTTTTTACCATCCGAATAACCCCTTTGGCTTCACTTGTATCACTATTAAATAAATTAAAAATACAAGTGCATATTTAAATTGTGTTCCTAAAAAGTAACCGCCTAATGCTTCAGTTAAGCCGATAATTAATCCTGCAAAAAGTGCTCCCTTTATATTGCCTAATCCACCCATAGCAACAATAACAAAGGCTATAATGCTGTATAATCCGCCTGACTGAGGGTAAATCGGGAAAAAAGACGCCATTAAGGCTCCTGCTGCGCCAACGCAGGCTCCCGACACACCGAATGTAATTGCGAATATTTTTTCCGTATCAATACCCATCAATAAAGCTGTGTCTCTGTTTAGTGCGGTTGCTTGTATTGCCTTGCCTGTTTTTGTATTATTGATGAAATATATAACAGCCAGTGTCATTAAGATACTGCCGACTGCTGCTGTTACCTGAGGTAATCCTAAAATTACTTCCCCGAGCATTATTTTTTTATCTGTAACAAGGGAGCCGTTTATATATCTGTAATTTGGTGTCCATAAAAATTGAGCTAAATTTTTTAAAAACATACTTAAACCGAAGGTAGCAAGAAGAGCCGTCAAACCGGAGCCTCCCAAAACTCTTTTAATAACCAGCTTATAAAGCAATACTCCAATCAAAAATACGGTTATTGTGCTTATAGGTATTGAAAAAAGCGGATCAACGGTAAATAATTCAAACATCCAAAATGCTGTGTACATTCCTACCATTAACAATTCCCCGTGAGCGAAATTTGTAATATCCATAACACCCCATGTCAACGTTAAGCCTACGGCAACAAGCGCATATATAAAGCCCATTAAAATTCCATTTGAAATAATTTGCGCTAACATAAATCCTCCTTTATTTGTCGTAAAAGATAAATATAGCTTATACAGTAGAGGTATCACACCTCTACTGTATATTTTGAAACAATTTTAATTTATTACCTACCGGACCAATCCTTGAAGGGAGCTATCGGTTTTGTTGTTTGTATTTCAGTAGGAAATACAGCCTCATACTTAGAATTTTGTGTTTGTACTATAAATGAAGCAGAATAAATATTTTGTCCGTCGTCACCAAATTTAATTGCTCCCGTAGAGAAATAAGGTGCATCAAATTTGACTGTTTTAATTGCTTCCATAATTTTCTCGGTATCAGTTGATTTAGCCTGATTTATTGCATCTGCTATTACCATCAGGGATGCAAATTCCTCCAATGCGGGACCATCTATGTTCGCGCCGCCTGATTTTGCTTTAAACAGCTCATTTATTTGATTTACAACCTCCATTTTCCCGAACAATTGAGGTGTGCATGCTGCTCCTCCGGAGAAATAGTCACCGTCTTTTCCCAGATTAACTGTAAATTGAGAATCCTGAAAACCTCCGCAGTAGTTTACTACAGCTTTGGGAAGCACATTAAATTCTTTATATTTTTTAACAAATTGAGTGATATCTCCTATATAGGAAGCATGAAACAATGCATCAGGATTAGCTGCCTTTATTTGCTGTACTTCAGTATCAACATTTGATACGTCGGTTGGATATTTAACTGTCACAACCTTTGAAAAGCCTTCAGCTTTATATTTTTTCTCCAGCCATTTATCAACCATATCAGCGGCATGAACTCCATATTCATTGTCAATATAAACGACTCCTACAGTTTTTATATTTGCGCCTGTTGATTCATTTAAATATTTTAAATAATCAAAAAATACTTCTGTTTCCATATCATCATTTGGAGCTATTCTCGTAAAGTATTTCAATCCTCTTTGTGTTAATGCTGCAGAGCTTGACGAGCCTGCAACAAAAGGAACCTTGAATCTCTCAGCAGCCTGGCTTGCAGGTTTAGTTGACGAGCTTTGATATGCTCCCAATAAGGAAACAACCTTTTCATTTTGTATCAATCATTCTGCTTCAGATTTTGCAACCTCAGGGTTACCCTGATGATCTGCAAATACAACCTCAATTTTAGCATTTCCCAGATTTGGAAGTCCCATTTCCTTTGCTAAAGGTAATGCTATTTCCGGATGCTCTCCATTAATAATTTCCTGTGCTACCTCAACGGCATATTTTAGCTTTACTCCCGTTGCCGCAGCAGATCCTGATAACGGCAATATTGCCCCCACCTTCACCGATTTAACCTCCGAATTTGCCGGAGATTCAGAAGAAGGCTTAGTATCGGTTTTTCCTGTATCAGCCGGTTTCTGTGTTTGAGTACTTGTACACCCTGAGAATATTAATGATAAAATCATAGCAGTTACAAGTAACAGTGATAATTTGGTTTTCATAACTCCTCCTATAATTATTTATTTTACTAATTAATGATTAACAAATCACTAATTAAAATAACAAATTAGGTAAATCGTTTTCTTTTATTCATATATATTATTATCAGTATGTGAAAGTCTAATGATTGTTTTATGATAATTTGGTGAAATTTTCTTTTTTGATTTATATTATGCTGACATATTTTTTATTTATGATATAATTATGATAATAATTATTTATGGAGTGATGCATATGTTCAAGATTTTAATTGTTGATGATGAAAGTAAAATCAGAGAGGTTATCAGAGAATATGCTGAATTCGAGGGTTATGACGTTACAGAGGCAACCAATGGTATAGAGGCCGTAAATATGTGTAAAAATACCAGCTATGATATTATTGTTATGGACATTATGATGCCGAAGCTTGATGGTTTTTCGGCATCAAAGGAAATCCGCAGGATGAAAGATATTCCCATCATTATGCTGTCTGCCCGGGGAGAGGAATATGATAAGCTTTTCGGATTTGAAATAGGCATAGATGACTATATGGTGAAACCATTTTCCCCAAAGGAATTGATTGCAAGACTTAACGTTATATTAAGAAGAAATAACAAATTCAGCGGCATTACTGAGGATTATTTCAGATACAAGGGTCTTGAAATAGATATGTTAGGAAGAAATGTATATGTAGAGGGTGTAAAGGCCGAACTTACTCCGAAGGAATATGACTTACTGTTTTATCTGGTTAAAAATAAAAATGTTGCTTTATCACGGGAGAAAATACTTACAGACGTTTGGGGCTATGATTTCTACGGTATAGACAGAACTGTTGACACCCATATCAAAATGCTGAGAAATAATTTGGGCAAATACAGATATGTAATCTCAACCCTAAGGGGTATGGGGTATAAATTCGAAATTGTTTATTCTGATAAAACCCAAGCCTTCAATAAATAATAACTGACATTATATATTTTTTATGATATACTGTTATTTATTCTAACTTTTACTCTGAGAATTTGGAGGCAATAAAAATGAAAATAATTATAATCGGCGGAGGTAAGGTAGGCTATTCAATCGCTAAACAGCTCTCTACCGAAAATCATGATATTACTCTTATAGACAATGACATCGAAACTATACATCATGCAGATGAAACCCTTGATATATTATGTATCAAAGGGAATGGAGCAAGTGTCGAAATTATGAGGGAGGCAGGTATCAGCAATACAGATTTGCTGATAGCTGTTACCGACAGTGACGAATTGAATATGATATGCTGTGTTATAGGTAAAAAATCCGGTGCGAGGCATACGGTTGCACGAATACGTAACACTGATTACTCCAATGAATATAACATGCTTAAGGAGGAGCTTGAGCTTGATTTGGTTATTAATCCCGAGATGGATACCGCTGCCGAAATCGCACGTATGCTCCAATTTCCTTCTGCTGCAAACATAGAAATTTTTGCTGACAGCATGCTTGAAATGGTTGAATT
>DAIUCB010000146.1:0-7234 GCA_036846385.1 Bacillota bacterium
TCATTAAAAATTGGTGCTTGGGCTTCTTTGTTAATAATTATTGTCGGTATCTCATTTGGAATCATTGCGGCTCTTAGGCAAAACAAGATTCCTGACAGAGTATCCATGATTATTGCAACCTTGGGAGCAACTGTACCACCTTTTGTTTTTGCAACATTATATTTGTTTTTTTTCAGTAAAAAGCTAGGATGGGCTCCATCCTTCGGTTTAGATACATGGAAGCATTTAGTCGGTCCTGTATTGTGTATTTGCTTGTTTTCTTTATCATATGTGACAAGACTGACCCGTACCTCTGTATTGGACGTTCTGCAGCAGGATTATATCAGAACGGCAAGAGCAAAGGGATTGGCTGAAGGTACAGTTATTATTAAGCATGCGCTGCGCAATGCATTGATTCCTGTAGTGACTTACCTTGGTCCAATGATTGCCGGCTTGATAACAGGCTCCTTTGTAATTGAAAAGGTCTTTGGGATAGCAGGAATAGGTTCATTATTTACAACTACCATTATGAACAGAGATTATACATTGATTATGGGCGTAACGGTATTTTTCGGTGTATTCATAGTCGTAACTACACTTTTAGTGGATATTATTTATGTATTTATAGATCCTCGTATAAAATATGATTAGTAGAATAAAGTATGGAAAAAGATTTAAATATAACTCCTAATATGTGGGCTCCCTTGGATAATTCGCAAAAAGATGCAGAAAAGGTTTCCAAAAAGAGCTTGACATGTTGGCAGGATGCAAAAAGAAGATTAAAAGAAAATAAAACATCAATGATTTCCTTGGTAATTATAGTTTTTATAATACTTTCATGTGTTTTAATTCCGATATTCTATCCCATAACCTTTGAGGATCAGATTTTGGACTTTTCCAATATACCTACATCCTTACAATTATATGAGGTTAACGGAAATTATTTTTATATGAATGGTGAGTATAAGCTGATTGATTCGACCGCAGACGGTGTTTTGCTGAAAGGTCACCCGATGGTAAAGGATGATATTGACAATAAACGATATATTTATGAATTTGACGGTAGAGAATTAATCGTTGATTATAATTTATATTTTCAAGCTAAAAAAGAATATAATGCATTGTTAAAAAAATCCAAGAAGGATAAGACAATAGACTTAACAGAAGCATTATTTAAATTGGATAATGCAAAAAAAGTAGAATTGAAATTAGACGGTAAGGAAATTTTCCCGGTTGCCAAGGTCAGAAACAAAACATATATATGGGGTACGGACAATCTGGGAAGAGATATGTTCGTCAGAGTTCTCCACGGCGGACGTATATCATTAATTGTAGGCTTTGTGGCTGCATTTGTTAATTTGATAATAGGGGTTATATATGGCGGAGTTTCGGGCTATATAGGAGGTTCTCTGGACAATGTCATGATGCGTATCGTCGATGTAATCAGTTCAATTCCTACATTGCTGTATGTTATTCTTTTGATGGTTATTTTAGGAAACGGAATGCTTCCTATCATAGTTGCATTAAGTATAACCTACTGGCTATCAATGGCAAGACTTGTAAGAGGTCAGGTGCTGGGTCTTAAGGAACAGGAATTTATTCTGGCAGCACAGACTCTGGGAGCTTCAACAAAAAGAATAATGATGAGACACTTAATTCCAAACATAATGGGACCGATAATGGTATCCTTGGCAATGCAGATACCTAATGCAATATTTACGGAAGCGTTTTTAAGCTTTGTCGGTCTTGGAGTTTCAGCTCCTCAAGCATCATGGGGCTCTTTATGCAACGATGCTTTGCTTGGATTTATGTCATATCCGCATTTGTTATTTTTCCCTGCGGCAGCCATATCTATAACTATGTTAGCATTTAACCTATTCAGCGACGGACTTAGGGATGCGTTAGACCCTAAGCAAAGAAAGTAAAGTGAGGTGGACTAAAGTGAAACTATTAGAAGTAAAGGATTTAAGAACATCTTTTTTCACTCACTTAGGCGAAGTAAAAGCAATCAGAGGCATAAGCTTTGATGTTGAAAAAGGAGAGTCAATCGGTATAGTAGGAGAGTCGGGAAGCGGAAAAAGCGTTACTTCTCTTTCCATAATGAAGCTTTTGTTGTATCCGGGTAAAATTGTCGGCGGAGAAATATTATTTAACGATGAAGATTTAGTAAAAAAATCCAACAAAGAGATGATGAGCATAAGAGGAAATGAAATAGCTATGATATTTCAAGATCCTATGACATCTCTTAACCCTGTGTACACTATAGGCAATCAGATATCAGAAGCAATAATAAAGCATCAAAGATTATCCGGAAGCGAGGCTCGGGAAAAAACTCTGGAAATGCTTAAACTGGTTAATATTCCGGATCCGGAAAAAAGGATAAAAAATTATCCTCATGAATTTTCCGGCGGCATGAGACAAAGAGCAATGATAGCAATAGCGCTGTCCTGTCAGCCACAGCTTTTGATAGCAGATGAACCAACTACCGCTCTTGATGTTACAATTCAAGCACAAATTCTTAAGCTTATAAAGGACTTAAACAGTAAATTAAATACATCGACAATGCTTATTACTCACGATCTTGGCGTTGTTGCCGACGTTTGCTCCAGAGTAATTGTTATGTACGGCGGATTAATTATGGAAAAAGGCGCAATAAGAGATATTTACTATGAGCCGATGCACCCATATACAATGGGTCTTTTAAAATCAATACCGAAGGTATCCTCAGAGGAAAAACAAAGGCTGATACCGATACCGGGAACGCCGCCTGATTTACTAAATCCTCCTACCGGATGTCCCTTCTATGCAAGGTGTGATTATGCTATGCGTATATGTAATCAGGAGCAGCCGCCGTATTTCAAATCAGAAAACGGTAAGCATGAAGCAATGTGCTGGCTACTTCATCCTGAAGCACCTAAAAATGAAGCATATGAAGGATTGAAGGGAGGAGTAAGGATTGGATAACAATATAATGATAGAAGTTAAGAACTTAAAAAAGTATTTTTACAAAAATAAAGGAATAATAAAAAAACAACTTGAAGTAGTTAAAGCGGTGGATGATGTTTCCTTTTATATTAAAAAGGGTGAGACCTTTGGTTTGGTAGGAGAATCCGGCTGCGGAAAATCCACTACGGGAAGGACTATTATCAGACTTTATTCTCCCACCGCCGGTGAGATTATTTATGACGGAGTAGATATATCTAAATTTGATAAGAATCAATTAATGCCATACAGGAAAAAAATTCAGATGATATTTCAGGATCCCTATGCTTCTCTTAACGGCAGGATGACGGTATCTGATATAATAGGTGAATCTATTGATATTCACAATCTTGCAACAGGAAAGGAAAGAGAAGAACGGATATTTGAGCTTTTGGATATTGTAGGCTTAAATAAGGATCATGCAAGCCGTTATCCACATGAGTTCTCAGGAGGACAAAGACAGCGTATAGGTATTGCCAGAGCTATGGCAGTAGACCCTGAATTTATAATATGTGATGAACCTATATCAGCTCTTGATGTTTCAATACAGGCGCAGGTAGTAAATATGCTGGAGGATTTGCAGCAGGAAAGAGGCTTGACCTATTTGTTTATAGCCCACGATCTTTCTATGGTTAAGCATATATCAGACAGGGTCGGAGTAATGTATTTGGGAAGCCTTGTTGAGGTTACTTCAAGCAAGGAGCTGTATAAAAATCCTGTACATCCTTATACTAAGGCTCTTTTATCTTCAATCCCTATACCGGATCCGGATATTGCAGAAGCATCAAAGCGAATCGTTCTTGAAGGCGATGTGCCGAGCCCTGTGAATCCGCCGTCGGGTTGCAAGTTCAGAACAAGATGCAGGTATGCTATGCAGATTTGCTCTGAAGTTGATCCGAAGCTCAAGGATATAGGTGGAGAGCATTTTGTAGCCTGTCATTTGCTAGATAAGTAATTTTGAAATATTATACCTTGCTTTACAATCAAGAAAACGCTTGACTTATTGTAAATAATAGGTAATAATATAAATGCAGTTAACATTTTAACTGTAAAACATAATTTGGAGGGATTTTATGCTAAAAAAAGTAGTATCAATTTTAATTGTACTTACAATGGTATTATCTTTGACAGTCGGCTGCAATAAACCTGCAGAAACACCGCCGACAGACACAAAGCCGGTAGATGAGAAACCGGCTGAACAGCCTGCTGAGAAACCGGCTGAAAAACAAGAATATTTAGTATGGAACATTGCTGCAGATCCCCAGACATGGGATCCGACACTGAACAGTGCTACTGACGGTCACCACATTATAAACAATATGTTTGAAGGATTGGCCAGAGTAACAAAGGAAGGCATTGAACCTGCTCAGGCAGAAAAATGGGATATTTCCGATGATAAAATGACTTATACCTTCCACTTGAGAAAAGGTCTTAAATGGTCAGACGGAAAACCTGTAACTGCAAAGGATTTCGAATATGCAATTAAAAGAGCTTGCGATCCAAAGGTAGCATCAGATTATGCAAACCTTGTAACAGGCTATATAGCAGGAGGAGAAGAATTCTTCAACGGTAAGGGAACGAGAGATGAGGTGGGAGTAAAGGCCCTGGATGATAATACATTGGAAGTTAAGCTGAGATTCCCGTGCCCATATTTCTTGGACTTAACCTCATTCCCGACCTACAATCCGGTGAGACAGGATATCGTAGAAGCTAACGGCGAAGGCTGGGAAAAGAAACCTGAAACCTGCGTATCAAACGGACCTTTCATGCTGAAAGAGTATAAAACAGGCTCTCATATGTTAATGGTTAAAAATGAGAATTACTGGGATGCGGCAAATATTAAGCTGGCAGGAATAAAAGGAATGATGATAGTTGAAGGAACTACAGCACTTAACGGTTATGAAAACGGTGAAATTCAGGTAATGGATGGTATTACTATCGAGCAGATTCCGAGACTTCAAAAAGAAGATCCTAACTTTGCTATAGTACCATATTTGGGAACATACTTTGTTAACTTTAACGTAGATAATCCTGTACTAAAGGATGTAAGAGTCAGAAAGGCTTTCTCTCTCGCAATTGACAGAACTCAATTTGTTAAGCAGGTAACTAAAGGCGGTCAAGTACCGGCAACAGGCTTTATACCAAACAGCTTAAAATTTTCAGACGGTTCTCCTATAAGAGAAATGGATAAAAATGGTGTACCTGTTCCTGAATATGGAATAGATCCTAACAAAGCGTTGGTAGACGAAGCTAAAAAATTATTGGCAGATGCAGGATATCCTGACGGTAAAGGCTTACCGGAAATGACATTCTTATATAATACAAATGAAAATAACAAAAAAATTGCCGAAGCTTTACAAGGAATGTGGAAACAAAACCTTGGAGTAGAGGTTAAGCTTATGAATCAGGACTGGGCAGTATTCCTTGAAACGAGAAGAAAAGGCGAATATGTAATTGCCAGAGGCGGATGGATAGGAGACTATGGCGATCCTATGACATTCCTTGAGCTCTTTACATTGAATTCAGGTAATAATGAGCCTCAATGGAGATATAAAGAAGAGCCTGTAGGAGCACCTCACGACAAAACATTTAACCCTGAGCAGGAAGCTTTTGAAAAAGCAGTTATGGCTTCTCGTTTAGTATCCGGAAAGGATAGAGATAAATTGCTGAAAGAAGCAGAAAAAGTTCTTATGGAAAATATGGTTGTAGCTCCTATTTACTATTACACATTGTCTATAATTATAGACGAAGCTAAGGTTGAAGGCGTTGAACTGACAAAAGAAACCGTATGGGATTTCAGACACGCTCAATTGGTAGACTAATAATATTACTTAAACAGCTCACAAAATTATTGTGAGCTGTTTTTTTCGTTTACAAATATAGACCTTAATAGTATAATTAAGCTTAGCAATAATGACGGAGATGAATCATATGAAATTTAAGATGGTTGTTATGGATTTAGACGGAACCTTGTTGAATAGTGAAAAACAAATCAGTGATAAAGATATTTATACATTAAATAAATTATATGAAAATGGCGTTAAAATAGTAATAGCTACAGGCAGAAATTATTTTATGGCAAAAAAGCTGACAGAGCAAATTAAGAATATAAGCCCTGTAATATTGGCAAATAATGGCGCCGTAGTGAGATATTCCGATACTGATAAATTGATAGAATGCAATTATTTGGATTCAAAGATATTTGAAGAAATATATAATCATGGATTAGCGTATAATTTAAATCCTGTTATCCATGTTGATGAATATATGAATGGGTATGATATTATTTATGAACACGAAAATACGGAAGAAACATATTTAGGCTATGTTAAGAATGATGATATAAGGTCAAAGCATGTTAAGTTTTTGCCAAAGGATATAAATAATATTTTAGCGGTATGTTATCTTGAGGAATACAATAAGCTTATCGATTTCAGCAATGAAATGAATAAATTGAATAATAATAGGTTTAATTCTATCTGCAACAGAAATATCAGTAAAAGAGCACTGCTGGAGTTTCTTCATATTGATGGCTGCAAATGGAGAGCGTTAAAAAAGTATTTAGACTGTATAAATATAAAGCCTGATGAGGTAATTTCATTAGGTGATGATAATAACGATATTGAGCTTATAGTTCGTTCCGGAGTAGGTATTGCAATGAAAAACGGCACTGAAACGGTTAAAAAGGCAGGAAGCAAAATTTCAGAATTTGATAATAATAATTCGGGAGTATCCTTTGAGCTTGAAAGGCTGTTTAAATTATAAATAAAATAGATTAATATAAATATTAATAAACCTGTACATATTTCCTTTTAATAGTTAATATAATGTAATAAAAAGCTTGTAAGGAGGAAATATGAAAATTATTACTGCGATTGCTTCGATTCTTATTGTAATAGGTGCTTTAAATTGGGGCTTATATGGATTATCAAAAATCGATTTGGTAGATAGTTTTTTCGGGGGACTAAAAAATCCTGTTGGTAGAGCAATATATATATTAATAGGACTTGCAGGTCTGTATTCATTGCTTTATGTAATTTTCGGATAAAGCTGACTCAAAGCAAAAAGGCATGTTTTTTTACATGCCTTTTTGCTTTGAGTTCAAAAAGTTACCGTTAATGTCATTATTTAAAGTTGACTGCCCTTGACACTTTGTTCATTATATTATCACGATCCGAATTATGAGTTATCATTCCCATTGATCCGAGAACGACATGAGCTAAACCGAAGCCAATAATTCCGTTACTGTATGAATCCAGCAAATTAGTTTTCT
>DAIUCB010000147.1:0-7196 GCA_036846385.1 Bacillota bacterium
TTATCTAGGTTATCACACCCGGTTCTCTTTGTCAAGAACTTTTTTTATTTATTTTCTTGTTCTTTTTTAGAGTAACTTCGTTAGTTTAACATATTACATTAATATTGTCAACTACTTTTCTGTCTTTTTTTACGTAATTTTTATTATTTATTTCTTCATTTCTGAAGTGCTTTTGTATTATAGCTCACTAATCAGCCTTTGTCAATCCCCTTTTTATATATTTTCAAATCTATTTTTACGGGTGTATTTTCTATATTTTATCCTACATTTTATTTTTATTTATTAATAAAGGAAGCATGCATGCTCCCTTTATTGTTCTCTTAATACATTGAAATATACAACCTTATTTCCATTGTAATATCCGTTTTTTACAAAGGTCATTCCCAGATTTTCTAAGGATTTGACTGACCTTGTATTGTTAGGATCAGCCATAGCTATTATTTCATTCAGCTTTAATTGTGTTAAACCATAATGAATCAACGCATTGCCTATTTCAGTTGCATATCCCTTGCCCCAATGCTTAGGCATCAGTTTAAGTCCTATCTCGGTTTTCTTAATACTTTGAAGATATCTGAATCCGGTTACGCCTATAAATTCATTTGTATTTTTTAAAAATATCGCCCATCTGCCTAAATTGCTTTTTTTATAGTTATTTATATATATATTGATTTCTCGTTTACAATCATTTAATGTTAATAATTTTTTGCCGGGGATATATTCATTTACTCTTTTATCTCCCTCCAGCTTAAACAAATCTTCTGAATCTTGTGTGACAAATTCCCTTATTATAAATCTGTTTGTCGTAATTATTATTTTCAAATCCTTCGCCTCTGCATATTTTATTGAACCAGTGTAAGTTTCTGCATTCTTACGCTTGTCATATATTTATGTTATGTAAGCTTTGGAATTGTGTTAATAAATACTCAAAAATACATTTTATTATGTAATTGTTAATTTAGTTTCATCATAATATCCGATTTTAAAAGTGTTGCCAAAAAATCTGCAATTTCTCCTCTGTCGGCTATCTTCACGGGATTAATGTTTCCGTTTATCCCCTCCAATATTTCATTTTCCGTAAAAAATGATATTGCTTCTGCTGCATAACTTGATATTAAATTGTAATCATCGTATATATTTTGTAAAGCTGTATTCGTTTTATTATTTATCATACCCAAAGCATCCATCGCTCTAAAGGTCATAACAAATATATCCTGTCTCGTAACTTCCTTTTCAGGAGCAAACCTATTGTTTCCTACTCCTTGTATCAATCCTAATCTTTTTGCTGTGGCAAGCTCCTTATAATAATAGTCATTCGTATTTGTATCATCAAAACTGCTTAAGTTTTCTATATTTTTGATTTCCAGCATCCTCATCAGCATCAATACAAAATCTGCTCTTTTTATGTTGAGGCTTGGTTTAAAGCTGCCCTTATATCCTATTATTATATTTCTTGAAGCCATATATTTCAGATTTTTTTCTTGAGGATGTTCTTTTATATCATCAAAATTCGGTTCGTTGTACATTACGCCAAAGCTTCCTGTTTTATTTGAAAGACCTGTCACCTCACCTTCTGCATATCTGCTTCTCGGCAGTATTTCTCTTTTTCCGTTATTATCATAATACATTACTATGTAATCTTCATTTTCATCCTGTGACAGCTCATATTTCATATAATAGTATTGGTAATCCTTTGACAAATCAGGAGGAACTATAATTTCTGCTTTGTTTGCGGACTTAATTGACTCTCGAAGGTTATTGCAGTTGATAAATGATTTATAGGAAAACATACAATAGCCGTCAATTTTGCTGCTTTTTCTGTTTAATTCTATTTGCTTTAATATTTCGGCTCCGCCGTACCATTCACTGTTTACTTTTGCATCTGCCGTTTTATATGCTGCCTGTCCTATATATAGCTTTACGTTTGTATTTTTTACAACATCGCTCCACCATAATACCAGCTTTTCATAATCGGCTATTCTATAGCCTATAGGCCAATATATTTGAGGTAAAATATAATCTACATATCCTTCCTTCACCCAGAGCCTTGAGTCTGCAAATTGATTTTCATAGGTTCCCCAGCCATCTGTATCGCTGCCGAAAGGAGAGGTTTTTTTATTTGCCCATATTCCTGCCGGACTTACGCCGAATTTGGCTTTAGGCTTTATTTTATGTACTGTTTCGTTTATTTCTTTTATAAGCAAATTGTTGTTGTTTATTCTCCAATCGGCTATGTTACTAAATGCACCGCCATATTTAGCGAAGGTTGCGGAATCATTAAATTCTTTGCCGGGATAAAAATAATCGTCTAAATGAATCCCATCAACATCATAATTGTTCAAGATTTCCTTTATTCCGTCAATTATCAATTCTCTGGCTTTCGGTTCTCCCGGATTAAGATATATTTTTCCGTCAGTATGCAAAACCGTAAGCTCAGGGTGTAATACTGCCGGGTTATTTACTGACAGCTTGTCATTGTCAGACGGTGAAGCAGTTACTCTGTACGGATTTATCCATGCATGGAGCTCTATTCCTCTTTTATGTGCTTCTTCTATGAAAAATTTAAGAGGATCAAAGTTATTTTTCGGAGCAAGTCCCTGTGTACCTGTTATATATTTCGACCATGGAAATATCTTTGAATTATATATAGCATCTGAACAGGATCTGACCTGTAAAAATATCGTATTAAATCCCATATCATCGACATTGTTTAAAATTCTGATGGCGTCATTTTTTAAAGTCTCTTCATCGGTTGTTGCTTTACTTGGATAATCAATACCCCAAACCGTCGAAACCCATATACCTCTGAATTCCTGTTCCTGTGCAACGATTTCATTTGATGAACCGGAACCGAATATAAGCATAGTAGCAATAACTATTATCATTATGCTGCTGATTATTCTTTTGTTAAAATAAATTGTACTCATCTCCTTTATATTTTTATATGCGATATCAGGTGCACCTCCTGACTGTGTCATGGAGATTTCTTGCTGGTCTGCAGCAATCGCTGTTTATATTATATAGAAGAAACAGCACTTTTTAAAGAGGTAAATACTTGAATTGAATGAGAGTGAATACTCTTACTTATAGAAAACCACCGGCGAATAAAATAATTTCTATTCATTTATTCAAATATAGTGATTAGATATGCGTAAGATTAGCAAAAATAACTATCTCCATATTTCAATGTAAAAGTCAATTTTTTTACTAAAATTATAAAAAAAAATGTATCCTATCGAGATTTCGGATACTTTCATCGAGATTTTAGCAATGATAAAACTAATATTTATTCAAGGCAAAATGTTTATGTTTTGTTTTTTATCTATTATTCATTATATAATATGCATACGATATAGTAATAAAAACAGGCTCACACTGTACATGACAATAAGCATAAATCAAATGAAAATAGATGCAGTTCGGAATATTCATTCGTACTTCATATATCAATGTTTACACAGTTTTTTTAATTAATGAAAGGCTTGCTTAATTCATATAAATCATCCGGACATATATCTATACCATTTGGCCATTCCAACGTTTTACATTTTATTTTTGCATTCTTAAATATACCTTTATTTTTTAATGAAACAAACCATTTGTCATTTAACAATCCTTCTGCATTAAATATACGTTTTTCCATGTTATCAAAAGTTATAAGTAATTTATAGTCATTAATATATTCAACTTCTTTTGGTCTTGGATACATAGCGCCCCTCCATTTTTATCTTAAGGGTTCAATTTTAAAAAATTCTTCACCGTTTAATAAAAGCTGCCAGTTAGCTTTCAATTCTTCTTGATGTATTAATATCCAGGCAATTGTTAATTGTTGCTGTTTTCTTGAGATACTGCCGTCAATTATGTTTCCGTCAAAATCAAATATTGCTTAAAATTATATAAAAAAGCTGCATTTTTGTTTTTTATTACCGACAAAAATGCAGCTTTTACTTGGTGCGGATGACAGGAGTCGAACCTGCACGCCGAAGGCGCTAGATCCTAAGTCTAGTGCGTCTGCCAATTCCGCCACATCCGCATAGCTGGTTGTTATTTAACAACAAAACTGATTATACTATGGCTAAAATGCTTTGTCAAGATTTTTTTCAAAAGATTTATTTTTAAATTTCATCAGCTCTTCAAAGCTGCATATGAAATCTATATCATTATTATTGATGAATTTTCCTTGGCTGTTTTCTGCAGGAGCTTCCAAAATACGAGTATATGCTATCGGCTTATTGTAATCATGTGCAAATTTAACTGTATAGGAGGTGCCTCCCTTATTACCGCCCTCAATTATTATTATCCCCTCAGATAATGCTGCTATAATTCGGTTTCTCTCAATAAATGTATGCTTTTCAGCCCTTGAGTTTGGCGGTATCTCTGAAATTACCGCACCCTGATTTAGCAATATCATATTATACAGCACTTTGTTGCCTTTAGGATATATACATTTGTGTCCCGATGGTATTACTGCGATAGTTTTTCCCTTAACAGCAAGACAGCCCTTATGTGCTGCCTCATCACAGCCTGCTGCAAAACCGCTTACTACACAGCAATTTTCTTCTGCCAGCTTTTCCGCAATTATTGAGCTTACCTCATAGCCTTTTTGAGTCGGCTGTCTTGTTCCGACTATCGCTATATTGTTATTATCATTAAGCAAATCTACATTACCGTCTACGTACAAAATCAAGGGCTTGTCATCTATGTTTTTAAGCTTATCGGGATATTTTTCATCATATAATCCTACAATAGTTATTTTTTCTTTCTTGCAGCATTCGAATATCTTAATAGCTTCCTCTTCGATTTTTTTTAAATCAACCTTGATTTTTTTAAGACCAAGCTGACTAATCAGCTTTACTATTGATGAAAAATCATCTAATTTTAAATTCTGAGCTTCTGCATAGCTTAAAATTTTGCTTATGGTTTTTCTTCCTAATCCATTTACAAGCTGCAGCCTGATAATATTTTCATTGCTTATCATAATATACCTCTTTTATATCCCTTGATTCTATTAGCATAATAATTAGACTATAATAATTTCATATAATTTAATACTGATATATTATATCATATTTTGGCGATATGTATATGTCCAATTTATTAAATCTATGAAATTATCTGTATGAAAACGGATTTCATATATTTGTTATTTTTAAATAATTATTTGAAAAAGCTTGTAAATTAGTCATTTTTTTAAATTTTAACACTTAATGAGCAGCTGTGAATTACGTACATTGTCTTTTAAGGAAATATTCATATTAAATCTGCAATAAAAATTTGATTTTTAAACAATATAATCTCCCAATACAAAAAACTCTTCTCATAGATTAATAAGAAGAGTTTTATTTATATTACTATTTATCCTATTGTTACAAGAGCATCTCCTGTGCTAACAGCAGTACCTTTGCTAGTATGTATTCGCGCAACAGTTCCGTCTGTTGGTGCCACTATTTCATTTTCCATCTTCATAGCTTCAAGAATCAATATTATATCTCCTGCCTTTACTGTCTGACCTTCCGATACCTTAATATCAAGAATTGTTCCCGGCATAGGAGCTGTCATCAATTCACCTGCAACAGGTTCCAAGGTAGCCTTAGGAGCCGGCGCTGCCTGAGGTGCTTGTGGTACCGAAGGTGCTTGAGCTATAGGTGCTGCTTGTTGTGCTTGCTGCTGTGCAGGTTGTGGTGCTGATTGAACAGGTGCATAAGTAAATGCTCCCGATCCTACTTCCTCAACTTCTACTGCATATGCTTTTCCGTTTACTGTTACATTAAATTTTTTCATTTTTATCCTCCATTTTTTTATCTCATTAATTTCATTCTGCCTGCATGCGCCCATATTGAATCTAAATCAGGCGATCTTTTTATATTTTTCACTATAAATTCACTCGTACTCTTTCCGAGTATACAAGCTATTGCAGCCGTTATTGCCGCAACAACCTCTGTTTCCTCTTCATTCATTGATGCTATTACTGCCGATATTACCGCTGCTATTTCATCTTCATCTTCCATACTGTCAGATGTATTATGATTAAAAGCATTATTTACATTTGTATCTTGTTTACTCTTTTTTTTAAAAACATCAAATATACTCATTTCACAGCTCCTATCTTATAGAGGTATATTCCCATGCTTTTTCTCAGGTTTTAATACTCTCTTTCCTGTCAACATGTCAAATGAACTGATTATTCTCTTTCTAGTTTCTGCAGGCTCTATTACGCAATCTACATATCCTCTTGCAGCTGCAGTATACGGATTTGCTACTTTTTCTCTGTATTCATCTATTTTCTCTTTACGTTTTAGTACCTTATCTTCAGATTCCTCAATTTCATTTTTAAATATTATATTGGCTGCTCCGTCCGGACCCATTACTGCTATTTCTGCTGTAGGCCAAGCAAGCACCATATCTGCTCCAAGCTCCTTACAGCTCATTGCTATATATGAACCGCCGTATGCTTTCCTTGTAATTACAGTAACCTTCGGTACAGTTGCTTCCGAATATGCATATAGCATTTTGGCTCCGTGTCTTATTATTCCTCCATATTCCTGATGAGTACCCGGCAGGAAGCCCGGAACATCCATCAAGGTCAGCAGTGGAATGTTGAAAGCGTCACAGGTTCGGATAAATCTCGCAGACTTATCTGAAGCATTTATATCAAGACAGCCTGCCAATACTTTTGGCTGACTTGCTATTACACCTACACTGCTCCCGTTCAATCTCATAAATCCGGTTATAATGTTTTGTGCATAATATGGCTGATACTCTAAAAACTCTTTATTATCTGCAAGTGAAAATATTATGTCCTTCATATCGTATGCTTTGTTTGGATTGTCAGGTATTATTTCATTCAGTGCTTCATCTATCCTGTTTATATCATCCTGAACAGTTTGTATAGGAGTTGTTTCTAAATTATTTTGAGGTAAAAAGCTCAAAAGCTTTTTAATATGATTTAAGCAGTCTTCCTCTGTTTCATCCAAAAAGTGAGCAACTCCGCTTACACTGTTATGTGTCATTGCGCCACCCAGCTTTTCTGCCGATACCTTTTCTCCTGTTACTGTTTCAATAACATTTGGACCTGTAATAAACATTTTACTTATATTTTGAACCATGAATACAAAATCCGTCAATGCCGGTGAATAAACTGCTCCGCCTGCACATGGTCCCAATATTACAGATATTTGAGGAATAACTCCTGATGCAAT
>DAIUCB010000148.1:0-7174 GCA_036846385.1 Bacillota bacterium
GCCTATGAAGCTGCTCGTACCTAATACTGTAGATGCTTCTACAGAAAAACATGTACCTGTTGTTAATAAAAAAGATGGAGTTCTGCAGGTTAAGGTAGGCAGTGTAGACCATCCTATGACAAAAGAGCATTACATACAATTTATTTATGTATGCGGTGAAACAAGAAAAAGACGTATTGATTTAACACCGGAAGATAAGCCGGGAGCAAGCTTTGTTATCGGCGATGAAAAGATATTGGCAGTTTATGAATATTGTAATCTTCATGGTTTGTGGGTAACAGAAAATATAACAGAGGAATAAAAAAAGATTAGCTTAAAATCAGAGTACCGTCAATTTGACAGTACTCTTTTTGATTTTGAATAATGAATATGAATAATATTATTTTGTGTCATTAAAATAAATATCGCTATACTCAGGATGGTTTTCAAACCATTCTATTGCATAGGAGCATGTGGCAACAGCCTTTTTATTGTTATCTTTAAGTTCATTTACAAGAGCAGCCATAAGCTTCCCTGCAATCCCTTGACCCCTCAAGGAACGATCAACAAATGTATGATAAATATTTACCGTATTTTCGGAGGTATTTGAATAGGTTACCTCAGCAATAGTCTTACCCATTTCGTTTTCAAGAAATATTCTTCCCTTATCATATTTAAAATCCATGCAATTCCTCCATATATAAATATTATAGCTATGTTATAAAAAATTATTAAATTTTTCATAACAAGATTATATTAAAAATATTATAGTGTCAATAGATTCTTTTTTCTGTGACTATATCTCATGATTCATTTTAAATTGTCTTTTGGATTTTTTAATAATATAAAAATTTAAAAATAAAATATAAAAGTTCTTTTTACGTAACAAATGTTACAGATAAAGTTTTGATTTTAATTTATTATACATACAAGAAAATAAATAAATTATTTGGAGGACTATTAATGGAAAATACAATGTTTTGTTATCAATGTCAGGAAGCAGCAGGCTGCACAGGCTGTACAAAGGTTGGTGTATGCGGAAAATCATCTGATTTAGCAAGAATGCAGGACTTATTAATATATGTTTCAAAGGGGTTATCCGAGGTTACATCAAGATTAAGAAATGAAGGCAAGGAAGTTTCTTCAGACGTTAATCACATGATTACATTAAATCTGTTTACAACCATTACAAATGCCAATTTTGATGATAAAGTATTTTATGACAGAGTAAGAATGACATTAAATGTTAAAAATGAGTTACTAAATAAATTAAACAATAAAGAGGGCTTAAGCGAAGCAGCTCTTTGGAATGGAAATACCGATGCTGAATTAGATGCTAAGTCTAAAACAGTAGGCGTTTTAACTACAAAGGATGAGGATGTAAGAAGCCTCAGAGAGCTTATTACTTACGGATTAAAGGGTATGTCAGCATATGTAAAGCATGCAAATGCCCTTGGCTATGACGATGATGAGGTTAATACATTCATGCAAAGCTCACTTGCTAAGCTGTTGGATGACAAATTATCAGTAAACGAATTGGTCCAGCTTACACTCGAAACAGGAAAATTCGGAGTTAGCGGAATGGCTTTACTTGATAAGGCTAATACAAGCACATATGGAAATCCTGAAATAACAAAGGTTAATATAGGTGTTGGAAAGAAGCCGGGTATCTTGGTATCGGGACACGATTTAAAGGATTTAGAAGCATTATTAGAGCAAACACAAGGTACAGGAGTTGATGTATATACACATTCAGAAATGCTTCCTGCTCATTACTATCCTGCATTTAAAAAATACAGCAACTTCATTGGAAACTACGGAAATGCATGGTGGAAACAAAAAGAAGAATTTGAAGCTTTCAACGGACCGATTTTGATGACAACAAACTGTATTGTACCTCCTAAGGACAGCTACAAGGACAGAGTATATACAACCGGTGCCGCAGGCTATGCAGGCTGCAAGCATATTGCAGGTGAAAGCGGAGATAAGAAGGACTTTTCTGCAATAATTGAGCATGCTAAGAAATGCGCCGCACCGACTGAAATAGAAACAGGGGAAATTATCGGAGGCTTTGCGCATAATCAGGTATTTGCATTGGCAGATAAGGTTATTGATGCCGTTAAATCAGGTGCTATTAAGAAATTCTTTGTTATGGCAGGCTGTGACGGAAGAGCTAAATCAAGAAATTACTATACTGATTTTGCAAAAGCATTGCCAAAGGATACGGTTATTTTAACAGCCGGCTGTGCAAAATATAAGTACAATAAATTAGAATTAGGTGATATCGGTGGTATTCCGAGAGTATTGGATGCAGGACAATGCAACGATTCATATTCTTTAGCTTTGATTGCGTTAAAACTCAAAGAAGTATTTGGATTAGACGATATCAACGAGCTTCCGATAGCATATAACATTGCTTGGTATGAGCAAAAAGCGGTAATTGTTTTACTTGCACTGCTGTATCTGGGAGTAAAGAATATTCATTTAGGACCTACTTTACCGGCCTTCTTATCACCGAATGTAGCTAATGTATTGGTTGAAAACTTCGGAATTGCAGGCATAACAAACGTTGAAGACGATATGAAAATATTCTTAGGCTAATATCTATGTGATGTATATGTCCATCTTCACAGATAGAATCTATTGAGGATTCGGCAATGATACGTGAATAAATATTGGTTGTCTGCAGAACAATAATTAGCAAAATATAAAGGAGCATGAATAAATAATTCATGCTCTTTATTGATTTTTGTATTTGCAACAATAAAATTCACAGATTATAGATTAATCCAACAATATAGATTTAATGTTTATGAAAAAATGTTCCTTTTATAATATGAGAAAATAAATTATATTTATTGTTAGTTGTGCAATTAGTATGTTGATAAGATTATAATTAAATTTAAATAATATTTGCTTACATATTATTGATATATATAGAAGTATAGGTTATAATAAATTAAAAAAGCAATGAAAATTTTATCAAAATAAGGAGGAGTTATGTCATTTAAAATTACAGATACAGTTAGCTGGGTTGGAAAAATTGATTGGGAGCTGGGTACCTTTCACGGTGAAGAATATTCTACCCACAAAGGTTCATCTTATAATTCTTATTTGATAAGGGATGAAAAGACAGTGTTAATTGACACCGTATGGCAGCCGTTTTCTAAAGAATTTGTGTCCAACTTAAAACAGGAAATTGATTTAAATACAATTGATTATATCATTATGAATCACTCTGAGATTGACCATAGCGGAGCTTTGTCGGAACTTATGAAGGAAATACCGAATACGCCGATTTATTGTACTAAAAGCGGAACCAAAATAATTAAAGGTCATCATCATAAGGATTGGAACTTCGTAGAGGTTAAAACAGGTGATACCCTCGATATAGGTAAAAATAAGCTTATTTTTATAGAAGCGAAAATGCTTCATTGGCCTGATACAATGTTTACTTATATGTCAGGTGAAAATATTCTTTTTAGCAATGACGGGTTTGGTCAGCATCTTGCTTCAGAGCAAATGTACAATGATAAGGTTGATACTTCTGAACTGTACACGGAGGCAATGAAGTATTATGCTAATATTTTGACTCCATTCAGCAAATTTGTTACTAAAAAGATAGAAGAAATAGTAGGCTTAAATGTACCTTTAAATATGATTTGTCCAAGCCACGGTATAATCTGGAGAGACAATCCGATGCAAATAGTAAATAAATATATGGAATGGGCTGATTCTTATCAGGAAAATCAGATATCTATCATATATGATACTATGTGGAACGGAACCAGAAGAATGGCTGAGACAATTGCAGAGGGTATTGGAGCAGTAGATAAAAATGTTATAGTAAAGCTTTTTAACAGCTCGAAAAGAGATAAAAATGATATCATTACGGAAGTGTTCAAATCCAAAATGATTATTGTAGGCTCATCAACTATCAATAAAGGTATATTGTCATCAAGTGCTGCTATCTTGGAAATGATTAAGGGTTTGGGCTTTACAGGCAAGAAGGCTGCAGCCTTCGGAAGCTATGGATGGAGCGGAGAATCGGTAAAATTAATCAATGAGGAATTAAAGGAAGCAGGATTTGAATTGGTCAATGAGGGTATAAAGGAAATGTGGAATCCTGATGATGAGGCATTGGATAGATGTAGAAAATTTGGTGAAAATATTGCGAAATTATAATAATTGTGGAAAAAGTGTTAAGATACTTGAAATCTTAACACTTTTTCAAGTTTAAAGCTATTTTAGCCTGTTTATTGTTTTTTTATACAATAACAGATATTTCTTGCATGACTCATTGACCTATGTTAATATATGAATGTTCGTTTTAATAAATATTAATTAAAAATTTTGGAGGAATCATGATTAAAGAAAAACAAGAAGCAACAATTGCCAATCCGGCTCCGTTAGGACTGTTGGGCTTTGGAATGACTACTGTGCTTTTAAATTTGCACAATGCAAATATAATACCGCTTTCTATCGTAACTCTGGCAATGGGGTTTGCTTTAGGCGGAGCAGCGCAGATTATAGCGGGAATAATGGAATTTAAGAAAAATAATACCTTCGGAGCTACTGCATTTACTGCATATGGCTTATTTTGGTGGTCACTGATTGCAATTTGGATCAATCCATTTAAAAACATCAATGCAGCCGACGAAAAAAGCATGGGATTTTATTTATTGCTTTGGGGAATATTTACAACCTTTATGTTTATAGGTACCTTAAAGCATAATCGTGCATCACAGGTAGTATTTTTATCACTTTCTGTTTTATTTTATTTATTGGCAATCGGTGATTTTACCGGAGCTCACAGTATCAAAATAATAGCAGGATATGAAGGTATATTCTGTGGATTATCTGCAATTTACAATTCTTTAGGTCAAATCGTAAACAATGAGTTTGGAAAAACAATAATGCCATTATAATTATAATATAATACCGATGATTGACAAAAAAAAACGATAGTTGTATAATACAAATATAAAAATATTATGAATTACATTAAGCAGGACAATATATATTGTCCTGCTTTTTAGAATAGGAGTTACTATGAATAAAAAGGTCATGGTTGCAATGAGCGGGGGTGTTGACAGTTCGGTTGCAGCTGTTTTGCTGAAGGAGCAGGGCTATGACATATGCGGTGTTACCTTGAAGCTCTTTGGAAATGAAGATATAGATAAGACATTCTGTAGAACCAGAACCTGCTGCTCTTTAGAGGATGTGGAGGATGCCCGAAGTGTAGCATATAAGCTGGGAATAGAACACTTTGTGTTTAACTTCGGAGATTCCTTCAAGGAAGAGGTTATGAATAAATTTGCCCGCAGCTACAGTGAGGGTAATACGCCGAATCCATGTATAGATTGTAATCGATATATAAAATTCAGCAAGCTGATACAAAGAGCAGTTTTACTTGAAAAGGATTATATTGCTACCGGTCATTATGCGAGAATAGAATATGATAAAGCTTCACAAAGATATCTACTAAAAAAAGCTGCAGATAAATCAAAGGATCAAAGCTATGTACTTTATGTTTTAAGTCAGGCTGAGCTTTCCAGAACTCTGTTTCCTTTGGGAGGCATGTCAAAAAATGAAGTAAGAAGACTGGCTGAAGAAAAGGGCTTAATAAATGCGAGAAAGCCTGACAGTCAGGATATTTGCTTTGTTAAGGATGGAGATTATGCAGGTTTTTTGGAACGAGAGATGGGTGTAAAATCTATCAAGGGTAATTTTATTGATAAAAACAACGCAGTAATGGGAAAACACGAGGGTATTATACATTATACCATAGGACAGCGTAAGGGTCTCGGTATTGCTTTCGGAAAGCCTACCTATGTAATTAAGAAGAATAAAGCTGACAACACTGTTACATTGGGAAGTGAAGAGGAGCTGTATTCAGACAGATTGATAGCTGATGATATTAATTTAATAGCTATCGGTAAATTAACATCTCCTATGAATGTAACGGTTAAAACACGTTATAAGCAGGGAGAAAGCAAAGCGACGATATTTCCTCTTGATGAAGATAAAATCCTTGTTGAATTTAGCGAGAAGCAGCGTGCTGTTACTCCAGGTCAGGCAGTTGTATTTTATCAGGAGGATGTCGTAATCGGCGGAGGGACAATTATTTAATTTCTCTGCCTGCTTCCTTTAGCATTTCAATGTACAGAAGCAATTCTTCTCTTGAGCTGACATTCATTTTAATATATATTCTTTTTGTGTGAGTTTTAATTGTATTTATGCTGAGAAACAGCGCTTCAGCAATTTCCTTTGCGGAGTATTGCTGAACATACAGATTGAATACGGAACGTTCGGCAGGGGACAGTGATTTAGCATTTTTCAAAAATGTATCAAGTATTTTTGAATTTGAATCCTGTTCTCTGTTTTCTTTATTTGTTGATTCTTTTCTGGCAGATAAGAATTCTATAAGATCATCTATCTCGAGAATTTCGGTTTTTTTATTATCCCATAGGTCATTTGACTTAATTAAATCAATCCCCTTAGTAATAGGCTTAATGTAATGCTTGCTCAATACTAAAGAAATCACGATACCTACCGTCATTAGTGCCAGACATAAAAATATAAGCTGTAAATTAAGCTTTAAAACAGAGCTTCTGATATCTTCCGCCGGCACCATCAGTGTTATCGCCCATTTGTCCTTTGAAAACACTGAATCCTCAGGGTATAATTTTATATTTTCATGATATCCCATAAATATTTTATTATCCGAATTTTTATATGTATATAAGGGTTTTTTGCCATCAGATATATTTAAATCAAAATCTTCCGATTTATAGATTCTTGAAGAATAACCTCCGGAAAACAAGGAGCTGGACGTTTTCAGCACATTATTATCTATCGGTGCAAGCATACAAAATAATCTGTTGTAGGTATGGTTGTCGGGCATATATGCAAGCTTAAAGAGAATTTCGCTTATATCAAAGCCGCAGACACCAAAAACATTACCTTCAGAGTCAATCAGCGGAGCAGAGCAAGTCATGATTTCCTCTGTTGTTTCAGGCAGCTTAAACGCAGGGCTCCAATAATAAAGCTTAGATAAAGGTATTGAATTATTCATTGCTTTTTCCATTGGCAGCTTATAATAATCTGCATTGCTAATATCAAACTCCATTTTCCATTGTGAATGGAGATTAAGTGAGTTTTCTCGGGCTATGGAGGGTATACCGCGAAGCAT
>DAIUCB010000149.1:0-7158 GCA_036846385.1 Bacillota bacterium
TTATTATAATATTTTTATTTTTCAGAATGTTGTAAATTGAATAAATTTTAGCAGTATTATTTATGAAATCAATTATTGATATTTTTTTGGCATAGGTTTTGCTATTATTAAATTGTAAGAGTTTTTAACTAGGAGGTTAACATGATTTCAATATATAAATTCCCTCTGAAAATGCATATAGGAGCACCCGCCAAATCTATCGTCAGTCCGGGCGCAAAAGTAGTTCGAGGACAGTGTATTGCAAAGCCTGAGGGGTTAGGTGCGAGAATACATACGAGTGTAAGTGGTTCAGTAGAAGCTGTAACAGAGAATGAAATATTAATAAAAGCTGATTTAGAGCAAGATAACAGTTATATGAGAATAAAAAAATGCCCATCTGTCAAGGAGACCTGTTATGAAGCAGGAATTGTGGGTGCAGGAGGTGCAGGCTTTCCCACTCATGTGAAGCTTGACACATCAATACCTGACGGGTATATAATAGCAAATTGCGTCGAATGCGAACCGATTTTAGGTCATAATATTGCGATGCTGGAGCAAAATCCTGAATTGATGATCAAGGGTATTGCATATGCTATGGAAGCTGTTAAGGCAGCTAAGGGAATTATTGCTATTAAGAGGAAAAACGTAAAGGCAATAGAGTCAATAAAAAGCATATTGGGTAAATTTGATAATATAGAATTAAAGGAATTGGAAGATATATATCCTATGGGTGAGGAAAGAGCAATAATTCATCAAATATTCGATAAATGGCTGGAGCCGTCACAGCTGCCTCTGGAAGCATTATGTGTTGTACTGAACTGTGAAACCTTGTGTAATATCACAAGAGCGGTTGAGGATGGGAAGCCTTTTATTGACAAGGATGTCACTGTCGGAGGAAAGCTGAAAAACCATAAAACCGAAAATATATTTTTACAGATACCAATAGGCACACCGATAAGTGAATTGATTAATAAATGCGGCGGTATCGACGGAGAATACGGAGAGATTTTATTGGGAGGACCTTATACTGGCAAGGCAGGCTCCCTTGAAGATGATACGGTAACGAAAACTCTCGGAGGCATAATAGCAACAATTCCTTTTCCCGAATTTACCGGAAGGGTTGGATTGCTGGTATGTGCATGCGGTGCCGACGAGGAAAGACTGAGAGATATTGCTGCCAAAATGAAAGCAGAGGTAGCGGAGGTTCTTCCCTGCAAAAATATAGTAAATATAAGAGGTGCAAATAAATGTATGACACCGGGCAAATGTCCCGGTCAATCATCTGTAGTTTTAAAGTTCAAAAAATCAGGTGCAGAAAGACTAATAATCGCAAATTGCAGTGATTGCTCCAATACTGTAATGAACTCGGCACCTCAGCTTGGTTTGGGAGTATACCATCATACTGATCATGTATTCAGAACAGTAGATTATGAATTGACAAGAAGATTAAAGTAAAATATAAAGGAGAATAAAAATGTCCATTAGCGCTGAGCATATTGAAGAATTAAAAAAAGAATTTGCAATTGTGTGCTGCAGAACAGAAGCAGGTACAATTATTACACCTTCTAATCTTGAGGATCCCGCTATATTTGGAGAGCTTGAGGATTCCGGACTGCTTAAGATACCGCACGATTGTCTGAAAATAGAGGAGGTTTTAGGAGCAAAGCTTATAAAAACAATAGATTCATTGACTCCTATGACACCTGACATGTTTGAAGGAATAAAAAAAATTGACAGCCTAAAAAGCAATGATGCAGAAGAAATAAAAAACCTTTCATGGCCTGAGGCAAAAGCCGTATTAAAATACGGAAAAAAAGCAGGAGAGATAATAAAAGCCGAGGATTTGGAAAATCCGATGCATTTTGAAAAATTATCAGATTCTAAGCTGTTGATAGTTAACGATAGTGTATTAACGGGAGAGGAAGTAACAGGTATGGAATTAAATCAAGACGTAGCAGCCTTAACAGGAATAACGGGTGCTATGCTTAAGGGTTATAAAGAAAAAAAATCATCAAAAACAGCTCCCTCAACCTTAAAAATTAAAATAGCAGAAGGTAAAGGAATAGACATAGAAATACCTATGAATTTAGTGGAGGGATTTGAAGCTGAAAAAACATTCGTACCAACCGCTGTCGAACAGAAGCCTAAGCAAATCAGAAGTCTTACAAAAAAATATTATACTATTAAGGAAGTAAAATTTGCAAAAGAAACAAAAATAGAAAACGGAATTTTGTATATCAGAGATAATATTTGTGAGGATGCAAAAAAAGGAGTCAATCTGGTAAAGGATATAAAGCTTGAAATAATCACTCCCGACAAATACAACACCTATAGTGAAACAATAATGGATGTTCAGCCTATTGCAACTAAAGAAAAGGAATGCAAAATAGGGACAGGTGCTACCAGAGTTCTGGAGGGTGTAATTGTAATGGTGACGGGAACGGATGAAAATGGAGTACAAATAGGCGAATTCGGATCCTCAGAAGGAATATTGGAAGAAAATATAATGTGGAACAGACCGGGAGCACCGGATAAGGGTGAAATATTCATTAAAACTCAGGTCACTATAGCAGCAGGAACAAATATGGAAAGACCGGGACCTTATGCTGCACACATGGCTACCGACCATATCACACAGGAAATCAGAGATGTGCTTAAAAATATGGATGACAGCATGTTTGTCAAAACAGAAGAGCTTGTGCAGTACAGACGTCCGGGAAAGAAAAAAATAGTAATAGTAAAGGAAATAATGGGTCAGGGAGCGATGCATGATAATTTGATACTTCCTATAGAGCCTGTAGGAGTATTGGGCGGAAAGCCGA
Source organism: Bacillota bacterium (assembly GCA_036846385.1). Classification (GTDB taxonomy): domain Bacteria; phylum Bacillota; class Clostridia; order Tissierellales; family Sedimentibacteraceae; genus Sedimentibacter. The sequence goes on from DAIUCB010000149.1 coordinate 2,802, forward strand.
ATGTAGATCTTGGAAATATACCTGTTATGCTGTCACCTCTGGAAGTGCTGGACGGAGGAATACATGCCTTGACCTGCATAGGTCCGGCTTCCAAGGAATGCTCCAGACACTATTGGAGAGAGCCTCTTGTAATAGAAGCAATGAAGGATGAGGATGTTGACTTATGCGGAGTGCTGTTTGTAGGAAGTCCTCAGGTAAACAGTGAAAAGTTTTATGTATCAGAAAGAATGGGTATGGCAGTAGAATCTATGGATGTACAGGGAGCAATAGTTACAACCGAGGGCTTCGGAAATAATCATATAGATTTTGCAAGCCATATAGAGCAAATAGGTATGAGAAATATTGAGGTAGTAGGAATGTCGTTTTGCGGAGTGCAGGGAGCACTTGTGGTAGGCAATAAATATATGAAGCATATGGTAGACAATAACAAATCAGAGGAGGGTATAGAAAATGAAATACTTTCCTGCAACACACTTTGCAAAGAGGATGCTCTCAGAGCTCTTTCAATGCTGAAGTCATCTATGAATATGGAAGACATAGCAGCACCGGAAAGAAAATGGAATCCTGCTATTAAAGAAAATAATTTGACTGCTATTGAAAAAGAATATAGTACAAAAATTGAGAGAGTATTGAATGAAACCTCAATACCTCTGAGCGAAAAAAGAAGGAGCAAACAAAAATAGACCCGAAAGGATTGATAATATGAAATATCAAGATAAGCTGATAAATATGAAGGGTATCATAACAGAGGTTCACGATGGCTCCGTATCGATTGATTTCAGAGGCAGGCTCGGAAGCTTGAAGGTGCCAATGAGGATGCTGATAACAGATTATGAACTGAAGACAGGAATGGAAATAGCCATGAAAATGAGCTTCCCCGAGGTTCTGTCAGAAAAAATAGATGAAAAATACATTAATAAAATAAATGCAAAATCAGAAAGGTGTGAATAAATTGAAAGGATTACAATCAGAGATATTTGTTCCGATAACGCCGCCTCCGGTTTGGACGCCTGTTATAAAGGAACTTAAGAATATGAGAGTTGCTTTTGCAACAGCGGCAGGAGTACATTTGAAGAATGATAAAAGGTTTAATCTTGCGGGAGATTTTACTTTCAGGACAATACCGGGAGATACTTTAACTTCTGACTTAATGGTATCTCACGGAGGCTACGATAACGGTGATGTAAATAAGGATATTAATTGCATGTTTCCTTTGGACAGATTGAGAGAGCTAAGTGAAGAAGGCTTTATAAAGGAGGTTGCTCCGATTAATATCGGATTTATGGGAGGCGGAGGCAACCAAGAGAAATTCAAGCATGAAACAGGACCGGCCATAGCTGAAATACTGAAAAAAGAAGGAGTAGACGCAGTAATACTCACAGCAGGCTGAGGCACGTGTCACCGCTCTGCTGTTTTAGTACAAAGAGCAATAGAGGAATCGGGTATTCCTACGATAGTAATAGCTGCTTTACCTCCTGTTGTAAGACAAACAGGAACGCCAAGAGCAGTAGCTCCATTCGTTCCGATGGGAGCAAATGCCGGAGAGCCAAACAATAAAGAAATGCAGACGGCTATTTTAAAATCAACGCTTAACCAGCTTGTTGAAATACAGACACCGGGGAAAATAGTACCGCTGCCCTTTGAATATATTGCAAAAATATAAAAATCATTCATTATCTGAAAAATAGGAGGAGCTAAAAATGGGTGTTAAAAGAAAAATATTAAGTGCAATAGATTCGCATACTATGGGAGAGCCTACCAGAATAATAACCGGAGGAATCGGTGAGGTTCCGGGCAATACTATGGAAGAAAAAAGAGAGTATTTGCAAAAAAACATGGATTATATAAGAACCAGTGTAATGAACGAGCCCAGAGGACATGCGGATATGTTCGGCTCCATACTTATGAGACCAATATCAAAGGAAGCAGATTACGGTATTATATTTATGGACGGCGGAGGATATTTGAAAATGTGCGGACACGGTTCAATAGGCGCTGCTTCGGCTATTGTTGAAAATGAAATGGTAGAAGTGACTGAGCCTGTGACAAGAGTTGTACTTGAATCACCGGCAGGACTTATCAGAGCAGATGTTGCCGTTGAAAACGGAAAAGTTAAGGAAACTACTATAACCAATGTTCCTGCATTTTCCTTTAAAAGAGATTTGGTAATTAATGTCCCCGAAATAGGAGAGGTAACGGTAGATATATCCTTCGGCGGAAGCTTTTTTGCAATCGTAGATTCGGAGCAGCCAAGCTTAAAGCTTGAAATATCATGCAGCAACGCTGATAAAATAAAGGATATAGGCATTAAAATAAGAGATGAGGTTAACAGAAGCGTTATTGTTTCCCATCCGAATCTGCCTTATATAAAAACAGTTGATTTAGTTGAAATATACGGTCCGCCTAAAAATAAAGAAGCAACACTCCAAAATGTCGTTGTATTCGGCACAGGTCAAATAGACAGATCGCCTTGCGGAACAGGAACAAGCGCAAAGCTTGCCACACTTTATGCAAAGGGTAAAATAGGACTGAATGAAGAATTTGTATATGAAAGTATCACAGGAACAATGTTTAAGGCCAAAGCTCTGGGCAAGGTAGCAGTAGGTGAATATATAGGAATAATTCCTCAGATTACCGGAAAAGCTTATGTTACCGGCTTTAATCACTTTGTGCTGAATGATGATGACCCTCTGAAATATGGGTTCAAATTGGGATAATTGTGGGAGGATAAATATGAAAAAAACAGCTTTTATCGGAGGACTGCTGATTGATGGTACAGGAAATGAGCCAATTAAAAATTCAGTTGTTCTTATTGAAGATAAAAAAATAGTATATGCAGGAAGTAAAATTGAAATTGATACAGAATATGAAATAATAGATATATCAGGAAAAACAATTATGCCCGGATTAATAGATACCCATTTACATTTCAGCGGTAATCTGACTGATTCAGACAGTGATTGGGTACTGGAGCCGCTGCTGCAAAAGGCTGTGGTTGCCGTTGCTCAGGCAAAGGAAGCATTAGAGCATGGCTTGACAAGTGTAGGAGAAATATCAAGATTCGGAACACATATCAGAAACATGATAGAGCAGGGAATAATAGAAGGACCGAGAGTAGTAACCTCAGGACTGGGCTTTTGCCGAACAGCAGGACATGGAGATTCACACAGACTCCCCTTAGATTACAACCTTGAATCCCATCCTTGGGCTGAGAGAGTTGATGGACCATGGGAGCTGAGGAGAGCAATAAGGAAAAGATTAAGAGATAACCCCGATGCAATTAAAATCTGGTCGACAGGGGGAGGAATTTGGCGTCATGATGCGAAGGCAGACAGTCACTACTGTATGGAGGAAATTCAAGCCGTAGTAGATGAATGCAATATGGTTAATCTGCCGGTATGGTCCCATGCAGAGGGCTACGAAGGAGCACTTAATTCCTGCAAAGCAGGAGTATCAGCTATAATCCACGGCCAGGAGCTCAATGAAGAATGTCTGGAGATAATGAAAGAAAAGGATATTACATTTTGTCCAACACTGCAATTTTTTTACGAATGGTTCACGGTTTACGAACCTCCCTACAGGTCTATACTCGACAATTTCCCAGGAAATACGACAGCAGAGAAGGAGCTGAATCGAATAGTAGGGAATTTACAAAATGCAAACAATAAGGGTATAAGAATAACAGTAGGTTCAGATTCATTTTGTTCAAGCCTGACACCATACGGTAAATATGCAATCACTGAAATGTATACATTAAATAAATCCGGATTGACTGAAATGGAAACAATAGTAGCCGCTACAAAAAACGGAGCAGAAATGCTCAAAATAGATTCAATAACAGGTACTATTGAAGCGGGAAAATTTGCCGATATCATAGTGCTTGATAACAATCCTCTAGACAATATAAAAAATGTCAATGTGGATGAAATGAAGGTTATTATGAAGGAAGGCCATTTTGTAAAATATAAATTATAGAATAAATAATAAAATCGGTAATTATACCTTCAGGTAAAATTACCGATTATTTAATATAAGCATATTTAACTACCCTTTACATTTTATCATTATTGTGATTTAATATAGCGGATGTTTAAAATTAAATTTATAGCCGGATTTGGAGAAGCATTATGATATACAAAATTAAAAAGGCTGCCGAAATTACATTGCTTACTTTATTATTTATGTTATTTTTTCAGCCTCATGGTTACAGCGTTGAAACAATTTTAAAGGTAGCTGTAGAACCTAATTTACCTCCGTACCAGTTTACGGAGAACGGTGAATATATAGGTGTTCATATAGATTTGTTGAACAGTATAGCAAAAAAATACAACTTTATAATTGAATATATTCCGGTTAA
>DAIUCB010000150.1:0-7144 GCA_036846385.1 Bacillota bacterium
ATTATGAAAAAATTCATAAAAATGACAGCATTATTTATTTTAATTGCTACAGCTTTTTCATCAATCACAACATATGCAAGCGTTAAATACAACAAAATTGAAAAAAGTATCGGAAACGCATTTTACAATTCCTTTACAGGAACAGTCAAGGAATTGACTGAAGGAACAGAAGGTTCGACCGTTGCCCTCGTAGAAGACAAAAATGGCAGTCAGGCAAACTTTATAATTTCTAAAGGTACTTATATCATAGATAAAATTAAAATTGAAATCGGTACTCAGATTACAGGCTTCTATGAAGCAGGAAAACCAATGATAATGATTTATCCTCCACAATACAATGTTGAAATTATTGCTCCTGTTATAGAAGGAAAAAATATTAAGGCTGATAAATTTGATAAGGACTTACTAAGCTATGACAAAGCCTTAAAACTCAATATCTCTGAGGATACTGAAATTGTATGGGAAAATGGTACTGCAATTAATTGGTTTAAAAAACCTACAGCAGAAGAGCTAGAAAAGGTTCTGACTAACAGAAAGCTGATAGCCTTCTATGATTTTACCACAAAAAGTCTGCCGGCACAAACAACTCCTTACAAATTAATTGTTTTGTCTCAGCAGGAGGAAGCCTTAGCTTCTGACATAAATTTTGAAAATATAATATTTAATATATTAAGTAAATTATTTAATTTTAACTGCGGCAGATTAACTGTAAAATAGTCATAAATAAAAAACATGCAACCGGAATTTCTTCCGTATCGCATGTTTTTATTATTTTAATGCTGATGCTGATATGACTAATGATAAATATTTTTCTTCCGATGTAGCTCCCCTTGATGTGAGAACTATCGGGACCTTTGCCCCTACTATCATTCCTGCCATTGTTCCCTTGGCAGATTCCAGAAGTGCTTTAGCTAAAATATTTCCTGCAGTAATATTAGGTACTATTAATATATCTGCATCTCCTGTAATCGGACTTTCATATCCTTTTATTTTGGCAGATTCCTTGTTCATGGTTAAATCATATGAAATAGGTCCTTCGATTATACAATTCTTAATTTCTCCGCACATATTCATTTTTTTCAACAAATCTGCATCTACTGTTTCGGGCATTTTGGGATTGACTGTTTCTACAGCACTAAGTATTGCTATTTTTGGCATTTCATATCCGAATGCTAAAAAAACCTCCGCAGCATTTTCAATTATTTGTCTCTTTTCCTCATAATTAGGATACATCATCATTCCGCCATCGGTAATTGCAATAAGCTTATGATATGTAGGAATCTCCATTATAGCAACATGTGACATTACTCTGCCGGTTCTCAGCCCATTTTCTTTATTAACAACAGCCTTTAAAAGATCGGCAGTCTGGAGCTTACCCTTCATAATAAAATCTGCTTTGCCTTCATTTATTAATTTTACCGCTGTGTCAGCAGATTCAGAATCACTGTTTGAATTAATTATCTCAACAGAAGAAAAATTACAATCTTCAACAGTTGTTAATTTTTTTAAAATTTCTGTTATTTTTATTTTATCTCCTATTAAAACCGGCTCAACCAGCTTATCCTGTCTTGCTCTTAATACTGCCTCCAATGTATGTTCATCCTGCGCTGCAACCACTGCAACTCTTTTTTTAGAATTATTATTTTGAACCTTTACTATTAATTCTTGAAAATTTTTAAACTCCATAGCATGCTCCTCATAATATTTATTAACCTTTGATATTATAACATATTTTTATCTATTTATAAAGTTATAATAATAATTTGATAAATAATAAATATCTTCTCCGCCCTTATAATTTTGGTAATTTCCAATATTATCCCAAATATAAAAAAAAGTGTTGACAAAATGTAACAAGCTATTTATAATTATACTAACAGCTGTGACTGAGAAAAAGTAAGTAACGCTATAATCCCTAACAGAAAGCAACCGGTTGATGAGAGGTGCGAGGGCAGGTTTTACTGAATACATCTTATGAGCTGAGCCTTGAACGCTTTATAGTAGAGGTATTCCGGATTTGCTTCCGTTAACAGAGCAAAGTATTATTAGATACTTAATAAGGTCAACATTGTGAGGTGTTGATAAACTGAGGTGGTAACACGGTATAATCCGTCCTTTGATTATTCAAAGGGCGTTTTTTTATGTAATTTTTTAAATATAAAAATTAAATATAAATTTTATGGAGGAGTTTATTATGTCAAGTATTAAATTTTTTAGCGGAGAAAAAGTACCATTGGAAATGCACAAGGTAAAAATAGTGCAAAAAATTAACCTTTTACCGATTGAGGAAAGAGGAAAAGCTATCGAGGAATCCGGTTTTAACACCTTCCTGTTAAAGAACAGGGATGTATTTTTAGATATGCTTACCGACAGCGGAGTAAATGCAATGAGTGACAGGCAGCAGGCCGCAATGCTTATGGCAGACGACAGCTATGCCGGGAGCGAAACCTTTTACAGATTGGAAGCTAAGCTTAAAGAGATTTTCGGTATGGATTATTTTTTACCTACACATCAGGGAAGAGCCTGTGAAAATATTATTTCTCAAGTTCTGGTAAAGCAAGGCTCAATAGTACCTATGAATTATCATTTTACAACAACAAAAACCCATATCACCTTAAACAACGGTTCTGTAGAGGAACTTATATCTGAAAGCGGACTGAAGGTAACAAGTGATAATCCATTTAAAGGTAACATGGATACAGAAAAGCTAAAGAACCTTATAATTGAAAACGGTGCTGAAAATATTCCTTTTGTTCGTATGGAAGCAGGTACCAATCTTATAGGCGGTCAGCCTTTTTCTATGGATAATTTAGAGCAGGTTCATAATATCTGCAAGTCTTTCGGAATTATTCTGGTTTTAGATGCCAGCTTGTTAACTGACAATTTATATTTTATAAAAATAAAAGAAGATAAGTATAAAAATATGTCAATCAAAGAAATTACAGCGAAAATGTCATCACTGTGTGATATTGTATATTTTTCAGCAAGAAAGCTCGGCTCTGCAAGAGGCGGCGGTATTTGTATAAGAGATAAGGAAATTTACAAAAAAATGCAAAGCTTGGTTCCTCTTTATGAAGGATTTTTAACCTATGGCGGTATGTCGGTAAAGGAAATGGAGGCAATAACCGTAGGTCTTGAGGAAGCAATGGACGAGGATATGATTAGTCAAGGTCCACAGTTCATAGAATTTATGACAGCTGAGCTTTTGAAACACGGAGTTCCTGTAGTTACTCCTGCCGGAGGATTGGGATGTCACATTAATGCTATGGATTTTCTAAGCCATATTCCTCAAAATCAATATCCTGCGGGAGCCTTGGCTGCTGCTATATATATAGCCGGAGGCATAAGAGGTATGGAGCGAGGAACGATGTCGGAACAAAGAAATCCTGATGGGACAGAGCCTATGTCAAATATGGAGCTTGTTCGTTTAGCATTGCCAAGACGGGTTTTTACTATGTCTCAAATAAAATATGCTGTTGACAGAATTGTTTGGCTGTATGAAAATCGAAATCTGATTGAAGGCTTAACCTTTGACAATGAGCCCGAAATAATGAGATTCTTCTTTGGTACTCTGAAACCTGTTTCAAATTGGAAGGATAATTTAATTAAAAAATTCAGACATGACTTTGGTGACAGTCTATAAAATTAAAATAATCTCCGGCTGTAGTAATTATGCTTCAGCCGGGTTATTCTCATCATCAATAAAACTATATAAATAAATATTATTTTTTATTGTATGCTCTTTTTCTTCTTTTCTGTGTATTTGAATTCTTTGCATCTGTTTTTTGATTAACATTTGGTTTTATTGAAACCCACATAGCTGTGCCTTCTTTTCCTTTTGTATGAATATCAAGAAAATCGAATTTTTTCAAAAATTTTGACAACTTTGTATCGCCATAATTTCTGACATCAAAGTCAGGGTATCTTCTGGCCAATCTATTCCCCAGTTCGCCCATACTCATACTTTGACCCTCTGCATCAACTTCATTCATCATCTTGATAATTGCCATTTTAATGGTGCTTAATTCAGTCATATTCTTAACATTATCATTTTTATCCAGCATATTAGTATTTCTAATTGCCTTGATATTATTTTCGGATTCAGCTTCATTTATAGCTAAAGCTTCTTCGCTCTTAATCTGATTCTTATTAAGATCAGTTATATTCTGATTTTTTTCATGTTCTATTTCTTTTATATCAACTTCTGCAAGTACATCAAGATATTTAAATTGATTACATGATGCTATAAATGGCTTTGGCGTCTTTTTTTCTCCCATTCCTACTACCAGCATACCGGATTCACGCAACCTTGATGATAATTTTGTAAAATCACTATCGCTGGATACGATACAAAATCCTTCTACATTTCCGGAATAAAGTATATCCATAGCATCAATAATCATTGCGGAATCAGTAGCATTCTTACCCACAGTATACCCATATTGCTGAATTGGTGTTACAGAATTTTCTAACAATACTTCCTTCCATGATGATGCATTTGTTTTAGTCCAATCACCATATATTCTTTTGTATGTTGCAACACCATAATTACTTATTTCATCTAATATATATTTTATATATTTTGACGATACATTGTCAGCATCAATTAACACTGCAAATCGTTTTTCTTCAACCATAATTAGTATCCTCTCCGTATTTTACTGTATTTCCCCACCTATTATTATATATTATATCAGGCAAATATTTTCCGTACAACAATAATTTATATAATACTCATTTTTACCTATTATATTTAGCCATTTTATTCATAATCAATTATTTTATAATTTGTATCAAGCCTGGATTTTTTGAAATAGGTAAGTGATATATATATCATATTTACTGAAATTAAAAATTCATTATGCTGAATGCATAATGAATTTTTAAGAAATTGATACTATATAAAACTATTAGGAGAACCAAAATTATAGCTGGATTAAATTTTTTTCAAATCTTTTTCTTGCATTTTTGACATGTAGTCTGGCTAACCTCTCACTTTCATCCGAATCATTGTTTATTATTGCACGGAGTATATCCTTAGTTTCCTTATATGCATCTATACTCTGTTCAGGCTCGTATAAAGATATTTTTCTTAATCTTCCCAAGTTCTTGGTTACAGACATCAAATAACTCTTCAATAAATCATTTTTAGTTAGTGACAGTATAGCTTCCGTCCATTGACTATGCAATAATTTAACCTTTTCATAATCATTCCTTAAGGTAGCTTCTTCCATACTTGCTACAAGGTCTTCAAGTATTTTCAAACTCTGGGTATCAATATTGAGACATATAAGTTTTATTGCCAAACCTTCCAATGCTTCTCTGACCTCATACAGCTCTTGAGCATCCTTTATCGATATTTGACTTACGACTGACCCTCTTCTTGGATAATAGGTTATTAATCCATCCTGATCCAGCTGTTTTAACGCTTCTCTTACAGGAGTCCTACTGACATTCAATTCTTCCGCTAAGTTTTCTTCTATTAACTTTTCTCCAGGCTTTAGTTTATTATCTAAAATATCATTTTTAATCTTTATATATACCTTTTCACTCATTGATAGCTTAGATTTTGTTTCATTAGTTTTATTTTCATCTCTCAATTTGAAATAAGATTTACCGATATCCTTAACCCTAGATACAAGCTCATCATAGCCGTGACTCTTCAATCTCATACAAACCAAAGCGTCCTTATCGCAAATAAGACATTTTCTGGGTTTTTTTCTGATGTCTGATCTGCCTATATGATTATGGTTAACATCAAAGACATCTAAGTCAAAAATTCTTCCCAGATAATGAGTATCCTCGATATTAACTACTATATTCTTTGTTTTAACAGAGTCATAATCCACTGAAATAAAACCTTCCTCTCCGGTGACTTTATCAATAGTTTCTAAATGCACAACAGGAATATTCAGCTCATTTAATTTGGATAACAAAACACTCATTCCTTCTTTGTGTATTTTTCTGTAAAGATTTGAATTCTTAACAGAACCGGGTATATTGAGAGTAAACGATATTAAAGTATATGGGTAATTAGCCAATAGCTCTTTTTGCCTGTTTACTCTTGCTTCCTTGGAATCAAGAATGTCAATTAATATTTTCATATCTGAATTAATATCTTTCATATAAGTCTCCAATCAAAGTGATAGTGCATTTTATTTATTTAACTTATTTAACTTGTTTTATTACATCTATTACTGTTCCATCCCGATATTGAACAATTCCGACTATTTTATCGTTGAATTCTATTTTATCCGGTTTTCCTGTTATTCTTTCTGCTATTTCCTTTAATTCATTAATTGTATAAAGCTTTATGTTTGCTTTTTTGAATTTTTGAATCAAATCCGCTCTTAAAGGATTTACAGCTATACCATAATCTGTAACTACCACATCAATTGTTTCTCCCGGTGTAACCACAGTAGTAACCTTATCAACAATTATCGGAATCCTGCTCCTTATTAAAGGTGCCAATATCACTGACATGTTTGCGCCTGCTGCTGTATCCGGGTGCCCACCAGCTGCTTGACTTATAACTCCGTCAGATGTTGAAATAACATTTACATTAAAATCTGTATCTATCTCTAAGGCACCTAACATTACTATGTCCAGTTTATTTACTGCACACCCGGAATTATGCGGATTAGCATAAAATCCTGCATTAACCTCAAAGTGTTTTGAATTTTTTGCCAATGACTGTACAGCAACTAAATCAAAGCATTGAGTGTCAAATAACCCTTCCATCAGCCCTTCTTCTAAAAGCTGAACTAATTGAGCAGTAATTCCTCCAAGACCAAAGCTGCCTTTAATATTTTGTTCTATCATTTTTTCTCTTAATAACGCTGTAACTGCTAAGGATGCACCGGCAGCACCTGTTTGATATGAAAATCCATCCTTGAAATAGCCTGACGCTAATATTGCTTTTACCGCATTTTCAGCTATCAATAAATCCTTCGGATTAGAAGTATTTTTTATTACACCTGATACGATTCCTTTAGGATCTCCGATCGATTCAACCTCTACGACATAATCAACCTGACTTTGATCAATGCTTGCAGGCAAGCATGGGTATTTGACTAAATTATCTGTAATAAGTACGACCTGATCGGCATACATTGCATCGACAATTGCATATCCTAGAGAACCG